>CABSNL010000001.1 GCA_902479095.1 uncultured Collinsella sp.
ACCTCACGAAATGCCACGGCAGTGGGCTCGTCGGCGGTGGGCACGCCCTGCTCGTCGACGGCTTCGTCGGCAGCGCAGGTACCGGGGTTGCCGGCATTGACCACAATCTCGGCTGTCAAAATCTTGTCGAACAGGTCCGCGATCTCGGGATCATACTCGCTAAGCACACGGCGCTCCAGGCGCAAGAACAGCGCCAGATTGTCGCGCAGCTCCTCGGGGATCTCGATCTCGGCGAGACGCTCCCTGGACTCGGCATTCGAGCCGATTCGGTTAACGAGGCGGTTGACCACGGCAGCGACGCGCGCCGCGGCTTCGGGTACAGACTGGTTGCTTAGGTTCTCAGCCACGTTTCCTCCCATTCCTCCTTCTATGCACGTAACATGCGGTATTCATTATAGGCGCTTGAGAAATACTTTCGACACTGATTGCGCTTTACCACACAAAAGTATTTTCTGCATTGCAAGGGTTTTTGCTCTAAATGGTCGTATTTCTCGGTGGACGGCATACACAAACGGGGGCATTCCGCATAAATGCGAAACACCCCCGTAACAATCGCCCGCAATGAGCTGAACTTTTTAGTGAGTCCACAGCTCAAAAATCATGCGCTACAGGCGCTCGCGAACCGCCTCGACGACGTTGTCCAGATCGGCGAGCACCTCGTCATGGCTCTGCATGTCGCGCACTTTGACCTTGCCGGCGGCAAGCTCGTCGCCACCCAGGACCAAGATGAGCTTGGCGCCTACCTTATCGGCTTGCTTAAACTGGGCCTTGAGCGAACGACCCTGATAGTCGGCCTCGGTCACGATACCTGCGGCGCGAAGCTCCTGCGTAATGGCAAAGACGTTCTGACGCAGCTCCTTGCCGGCGTTGGCGACATAGACGCACGGGGCCTCATCGGCACCCAAATCGCTGCCAAAGGCCTGCAGGGCCAGCAGGGCGCGCTCAAAACCGACAGCAAAGCCGACGCCCGCCGTGGGCTTGCCACCCTCGAGCTCGACCAGGCCATCGTAGCGGCCGCCGCCGCCGATGGAGCCGACGCCGGCGCCAGGGGCCTCGACCTCAAAGACAGTACGGGTGTAGTAGTCCAGGCCGCGCACCAAGGTGGGATCCTCGACATACTCGATACCGGCGGCATCCAGATAGCGCTTGACCTGCTCGTAGTGCTCGCGGCACTCATCGCACAGGTTGTCACCCATCAGCGGAGCCTCGGCCATGATCTCGCGGCAGTGGTCGTTCTTGCAGTCGAACGCGCGCAGCGGGTTAAGCTCAGCGCGCTCGCGGCACTCGTCGCACATCTCGTCTGCGTGATCGAGGATGAACTGCTTAACCTGCTCGCGGTAAGCCGGACGGCACTGGGCGTCACCCATCGAGTTGATGAGCAGACGAAGCTTGGAAAGATCGAAGCCCAGGCGCTTGTAGAACTCCATGAGCATGATGATGCACTCGGCGTCTGCCGCCGGATCGGGAGCGCCGAGCCACTCGATACCCACCTGGTGGAACTGGCGCAGGCGGCCCTTCTGGGGACGCTCGCCGCGGAACATGGCCTCGGCGTAGTACGCCTTAAACGGCGTAGAGCCCTGGGGCACCAGATTGTTCTCGACGACGGCGCGCACCACGCCGGCCGTGCCCTCGGGGCGAAGTGCCAGGCGCTGCTTGGGCTTGAGTTTGGTGTCGGTGCCCTCGGCAAAGACGCGCTCCAGATTAGCACCGCTGAACACGCGGAACATTTCCTTGCGCACGACGTCGGTCGACTGGCCGATACCGTGGACAAACACGTCCACCTGCTCGATCGCGGGCGTCTCGATGGGTTTAAAACCAAACGGCTCGAACACGCCGGCCGCAATCTGCTGCATCTTTTGCCAGGCGCGCATCTCGGCGCCGATAAGGTCGCGGGTTCCCTCCGCCTTCTGTGCCTGCATGGGCAAACACCTTTCTTTTGTATCGCGTCATAGGTAACGGTCATTATACGGCACAAACACAAACAGCGGCGGCGCATCTGACCGAACGAGGGTATGGGGACTCGTTCGGCCAGACGCGCCGCCGCTGTTTGTGATCCCTATTCCTCCGTCCCCTTCGGATCGCGCGATCCCTTGGGGACGGAGGAATAGGGATCATTTCGTAGGCCCGTGGCCGCCTTGGAAACCGAATGATGGTACGAGCATCCATTCGGCTTCCAAGGCGGCCACGGGCAGAACGGGACGAACAGAAAAGAGCGACGGACGCCTACTCCCCCGCCACGCTCGCGCGCAGCTTGGCGGCGATGGGCTCGGATACCAGCAGGAACACGAGCATGACCACGGAGCACGCCAAGCACACGATCCAGGTGCTCGCAAAGGAGCCCGAGACGGCAAAGAGCACGTAGACCTGCCACAGCTCACCCACAAAGCTCATGCCAGCAAGCACCGCCGAGGTGGCGATAACGGTGAGCGAGCCCAACACGCGGCCACTCACCTTATCGGCAACATGGCCGATAACGAGCGAACCCACGACGCTCACCACGGTGGAGATAGCGTTGGAGATGTTGTACTGGGCAAGCGTAATCCCGAGGTTGCTGACGATCAGCGGCTGGAACAGGCTCATGCAGCTGACGAAAATCGTGTAGCACGTGGCCATGATCACGAAGCCGGAGGCCACCACGAGCCAGCCGGGGAAGAACTTACGCTGCTGGGGCATACTGCTCCTTATTTAACAAGCGAATAGCCGGCGCCGGGCGCCGGTAGTGCCCAAGATTGCCTTGAAAGACAAGGGCATAGGCCTTACGGCCATGCCCGCAGGCTTGAAAGGCAAGGTTGGATGCTACCGGTGGTCGGCGATATAGCCCAAAGCGACGGCGGTATAGGCCGCGGCACCGAGCGGCAGCTCGGCATCGTTAAAACGTGCCTTGGGATGGTGCTGGGCAAAGTGTTCGTCCGTGTCGGTTACGGCCGCGCCCACGGTAAAGTACGCACTCGGAATCTCGCTCGAGATAAGCGCGAAGTCCTCACTCGCCATGGCATGGAAAAGCGGCAAGAAAGCCGCCTTGGGCAGCACTGCGCCCACGTAGCCAAGCGACGCCTGAGTCATATCGCTGTCGAGTACAAGCGGCGGAACATCCGAAAGTGTCTCGATGGTCGCCGGCGTACGATAGGTCGTGGCAACGCCGTTAACGACCTCCGCGATGCGGGTCTTTAGGTGAACCATGAGCTCAACATCAAAGCCGCGCAGCGTTCCCTCGAGCACGCAGGTGTCGGGGATGACGTTGGCCGCTTGGCCACCGGCAAACTTACCCACGGTCAGTGCGACCTCCTTGGCCGCCGGCACTTCGCGAGCAATGAGCTCCTGAAGCGCCAGGTGCACATGGACGCCGGCCGTGATGGGGTCGATGCAGATCTCGGGGCTCGAGCCATGTCCGCCCTTGCCCTGCAGCGTGATGCGGAAACCGTACACGCCCGAAAGCGCCGGGCTCCCATAGAGCACCAGGCCGAGCGGCGATTGGCTGTTAACATGCATGGCAAAAGCCGCCTGAGGACGCGGGTTCTCGAGCAAGCCGTCGGCGATGGCAGCGCGTGCCCCCTCAAAGGTCTCCTCGCCCGGCTGGAACAGCAGTTTGACGGTAGCGTTGGCGTCGACAAGCTCGGCCTCGCGGGCCTTGAGCAAGCGCGCCGCACCAAGCAGCGCCGTCGCGTGCATATCGTGACCGCAAGCATGCATGCAGCCGTTCGTAGAGGCGAAAGGCTCGCCCGACTCTTCGGCAACGGGCAGGGCATCCATGTCGCCACGCAGCATAATGACCGTTCCGGCCTGTTCGTCCGTGCAGACGCCATTGCCCTGGGCCGCGGTGGCACCGGCACCGACAAGGCCCACAACACAGGAACCATCGACGAGCGTGGCAAACGGGATGTCCATCTCGGCCAGGCGCGCTTGGATATACGCAGAGGTCTGCGGGAGGTCGTTACCAAGTTCGGGCGTCCGATGCAGATCGTGACGCCATGCGGCAAGCTCATCGGCAAAAGTTTGAGCCTCTTTGACCAGACTGTCGCCAATGGCGGCTTGCGCCGCCGCGGTGGCCTTGGGCGCTGATTGCGGTTGAAGATCGGACAGTGCTGGTGCCATAGATGCCCTCCAGTAACGTTTTTGCAGCAAGCACTTTGATAGCGTAAAGTGCAAGGTACTACTTTAAGGGCGACGCATAAAAAATGCCGCCCCGGGAGGCGGCGCAACAAATTGTTTACAATTGCGGGCGCGGCTTTCGACGCAAAAAATCGAAATGCGTCTCGCTCAAGATAATCGAAAGAAAGATGAGCGCGAAGCCGGCGAGCAGGCGCGAGGTGAGCGCCTCCCCCATCAGCAGCACCGAGAACAGCACACCCGAAGGCGACTCCATCGAAAGGAGCAGCGAGCCCGTCGAGGCCGGGACATGCGCCAGGCCGACGTTTTGGATGAGCAGAGCCACACATGTGCAGCCCACCGAGAGGAAAACAGCCACACCGATAAATTCCGGCGTCCATGCAGAGAGGGGCGCCTGAGTCTCGAATAGCAGCGACGTTGCCAGGCTCAGCACGCCGTTGCCCACAAACATCCAAAACGTGATGACGTTGATGTCCATTTTGCGACCGTACTTGGCAGTCACCGCCATCTGGATGGCGAAAAAGACCGCACCCGCCAGCGTAATGACATCACCGATGTTGAATTCAACGCTATCGAGCGCCACCAAGCCAATGCCCGCCAAGCACAGCAGCGCCGCGCCCAGGTTATAGCGGGTGAGTTTTTCGCCGCTCAGAAAATAGCTCGCGAACGGCACAACGATGCAATACGTGCCCGTCAAAAAAGCATTCTTGCCCGCCGTGGTGTGCGCCAGACCGACTGTCTGCAGGGCGTAGGCGGCCCACATAAGTGCGCCCATGCCAAGTCCGACGATAAGGTTGCGGGCGTTGAGGTGCGCGATGATGCGCTTGTGGAAGATGAAAAACATGACCAACGCCGCAGGCAGAAAGCGCACGTAGAGCAGTTCGAACACCGGAATGGTGTCGAGCGCGTCCTTCATGGTCGTAAAGGAGTAGCCCCAGACGACTGCCACCGAAAGCAGCAGGACTTTCCAGAACAGCGGCGAGCGAGCGCCGGCGCCGCGGGAGGTGCCGCCCGCGCCCAGGTCCTCGCGAGCAACAGGGCTATCGGGCATCATTTCGATATTGTCAGTGGCATGCTGGGCCATAGGGCATCCTCGCGCTCAATCTGGGCGTGGTGTCCGCACGCGCATGGCTGCGTGCCGCCTCATGGTCAAATAAAAGCAGGGCGCACCGGACCCCCGGCACGCCCCGCTACTGTAGCAACAACCAAGCAGCCCGTGCAATTCACTACGCTAAAGCATCGGGTTGGAAGATCTCGATGTTCCGACGGCGTTTACGTTGCTGAACTAAATCAATTTGGTTGACTCCAGTTTTTCGATGATCCAGTCGTTGGCTTTGATGACCGGGCGGCGGAAGACGACGCCCAGTGCCAGCGACGGAATCAGATAGCTCGCCAGAATGCCTAGCTCAATCCAGTACTCCATGTGGTACGCACCGGCCATGGCGGCATGCATGGCGTTGATGCCGTGGGTGAACGGCAGGAACGGATAGATCGCCTGGAACACGGGGCCGGTCATCTCGATGGGGAACGTGCCGCCCGAACCGCCGACCTGCATGACCAGCAGCACGACGGCGAGCGCCTTGCCGATATCGCCAAACGAAACCGTAAGCGTGTAGACGATATTGGAGAACACGAGACTCGCGACCCAGCCCGCCAGCACAAACTGCAGCGGGTCGTCGCACTGGATGCCAAAGAACAGGATGTCGCCCGCACACACGAGCGTTGCCTGCAACAGGGCCAGACCGCCAAAGAACAGGTAGCGGCCCAGGTAGATCTCGTGCAGGCGCACGGGGATGAGCTCGTTGATAAGCTCATCGTCAACCGAGACCTTCATCATGGCCGCCAGCACAATCGAGCCCACCCAGAGCGACAGAATCGTGTAGAACGGTGCCATGGCCGAACCGTAGTTGCGGATCGGATAGACCGGCTTGCGATCGAGCGCGACGGGGCCGGAAAGCGACACGGCCAGACCCTCGGGATCATTGCCGATCATCGTCTTGATCGTAGCGAGGTCATCCGACATCAAGGCGCCGTCGAGCTCGTCCTTAAACGCACTGATCTTGTCCGACGCCTCGCCCAGCTGATCAGAAGCCTTGTTGACCAGCTTTGCAGCCTTGGAGAGGCCCTTTGCCAGCGAACCGGATGCGTCGGTCAGGCCAGCAACAGCACTATCCAGATCGTTCGAAATACCGTTCAGCGAATCCAAAACGCCCGAGGTGGTCTTCTTGAGCTCCTTTGCCTTGGCCGAAAACGTAGAGTCGTAGTCAGTCTTGGCGCCCGAGATACCAGCCTTGGCATCCGCGATTGCCTGATCGACCTCGGCACGCGACTTATTAACCTCTGCCATGCTGTCAGAGAGAGACTTCGCGGTGGCCGTCAAGTCCTTGGCGTTGTTGCGATACTCCACAGCAATCCTGCTCAGCGATGTTGCCACAGACTTGAGGCTGTCCTGGAGTTTTTCGTCAGTCACCTGATCGGCAAAGCTGCGGAGCTGGTCGGCCGTGGCGTCGATATCGTCGGCACGCGTGTTGAGCGCCGCCGCGGCATCGTTGAGCTGGAACACTGTAAGGTCGACATGTTGATTCGCGGCATCAAATGCCTTCGCAAGCTCGGCGGACACGTTGTCAAACGAGCCCGCGCTTCCGTCAATCGCGGCATTGATGGCGTCGTTGGCGTCCTTCAGCGCTTCCTTGGAATCGCTAATACCGCTCTTGACATGCTCCATCAGCTGCTTCGTTGACTCATCGACCGTGCCCGTCTGCTTGAGCATGCCGCTCGCCGACGTCAGCGAATCGGACGTGGAGCTCAAAATGCCCGCAAGCGACGTTGCGCTGGCCTGAACGTCCTGCAGGTCCTGGACCGAATCGCCGAGCGTCGAGGACAGGTTGGCGATAAAGTTGCTGACCTGGTCGGTGCTCATGTAATCGAGCAGGCTGGACACCGTCTTAAGACCGATGCTCGTAATGGTCTCGGTAAAAGTTTTGTTAACCTGGCTCTGGACGGCGCTCGAACCCTTCTCGGTCACGATCTGCGCAATGGCGTTGGCCTTCTGATTCTCGTAGAACTCGATATCGGCATGCTTCACGTCGGTCGAAAAGAGCGTCATCATATCGGCACTAAACGTCTTAGGGATAACGACAGCCGCATAGTATGCGCCCGATTTGACGCCCTCGATGGCCTTTTCTCGATTGTTGAGTACAACCCAATCGAAGCTCTCGTTGCCGCGCAGGGTGGCGGTCACGTTTTCACCCACGTTGACCTCAACGGGGATCAGATCGCTCTCGTAACCCTCATCGGTGTTGACCACGGCGATCTTAAGATTGCCGGTGTTGCCGTACGGGTCCCAGCTGCCGGCGATGTTAAACCACGCGTACAGGCACGGTACGATAACGAGGCCCATCACGACAACCAAGCCGATTACGGAGCGAGACACATTTTGGACATCGCGCTTAAACAGATGCAGGATGTTCTTCATTTATGCCTCACCTCCTTTGGAGTGCTTGCCAAGCGGAGTGGCATCTCCATCATTTGTGGCTGTACTGTCGCTGTCCTGAGATTTATGGTTCGAGCCTATATGCGGCAAGCGGCCCGTGGACTGATCGCCGCCCTTGGCACCACGCTCGCTGGCGTTGAGGCCAAACATGTGGCGGGCGGCAGGAATGGCGGCCGTGTGTTCGCGCATCTCGCGACGCAGGTCCTCATCCGAAAGCGCCGAGATGCGCATCTGGGTATTGAGGCTCGCTCGGATATATTCGATATTGATCAGCCAGCCGCAGATGGCAATAACCGAGATAATCCAAATGACAAGCAGGATGATCTTGCCGTTATTGTCGATATCGAGAACCGTCGACAGGACAAAGAGCAGGACCTGAACGCCCACCACGGCGGCAAAACCGCCCTTGATGTAGTACGGGTAGCGATGTTCAAAGGCGACCGCATGATCGAGCAGTTCGCGACGGTACGAATCGGAATCGAGCATGACGCGCATGGCCGTGCGCAGCGAGTAGCGCTGGCGCGGCAGGTCGTTGGACTCGCAAATCATCATACCGGTCGTGGAGAGCTGTTTATCAAAGAGCAGGTTAAGGTTGAGCAGCAGCGGACGCAGCTGCAGGCCGATAAAGAGCGCCACGATCAAGAACACGCCCAGAATGCACAGGTTAAACAGGTAGTTAAACGAGTACATGCCGCCGACCGTCTCGCGCAGCAGATTGATGCCGTAGGTAAAGGGCAGCAGTGGGTGCAGCCACTGGAAGAAGCCGGGCATCATCTCGATGGGGTACATGCCCGATGAACCCGGAATCTGCACGATAACCAGAATGACGCCGATTGCCTTGCCGATGTGCTTAAACGTAGTGGACAGCGCGTAAATGATGTTGACGTACGTAAACGAGATGGCGATGCCGCCCAGCACGAACAGCAGCGGGTTGACGCACTGTACGCCAATGACCAGATCACCCACCGTAACGATGATGGCCTGCAACGCGCCCAGGATCACCATGAGCAACCAGCGGCCAAAGTAGCCTTGGCGCGCCGTAAAGCTGCCGATGCCTTCGCGATCGACCTCGAGCTTGTAGATGGCGATAAGCACGTAGCCGCCCACCCAAAGCGCCAGGTTGGTATAGAACGGGGCAATGCCCGAGCCGAAGCTCTTAACCGGATAGATCGACTTGGACGCGAGCTCAACCGGAGATGCCATGAAGTCTGCGACGTCATTGACGTCGACGCCCATCAGGTCGGCCAGCTCGCCCATGGACTCGGAGGTCTGTAGCGCCGCGATGTCGTTGGCGGCGGTTGCGAGCTTGTCCTGGACCTTGGCAAGCGAGGAATCGGTCTGGGACAGCGTGGTCTTGGCCTGGCCGAGCGTAGCGTTAAGCTGCGAAAGCGTACCGCGCGCGCTTGCAATCGTGGGCGTGAGGCCAGATACGATACCCGTCAAATCACCCGAGACGGCGGCAAAGGAATCAAGCGCGCTCGAGGCCTTCGGCAGCGCGTTTTGACCCAGGTCCGTCTGGGCCTGGCCAAGGTTGGTCGCACCGGTCTGAATTGCGTTATTGATAGCGTCGCTGGCACCCGAGACAGCCGCGGCGTCATTCGCCATGGCGCTCGACTGCGCAGACAGACCGTCCTTGATGCTCTGCAACTTCTCGTTCTGCTCACGGAGCGTATTGATGGTCGATACAATGCGCGCGTCAATTTCCTCGGAACCTGTCGACGTGTCATTGGCGAGAATCTCCAAGTGCCCGATAACGGCCTTATTGTGGTCGATCGTCGCTTGGAGAGACTCGAGCGAGTTGTCGATACGGGTGGTCGTAGATGTGACCGTGCCCGTCAGCTTGCCGATGGCAGCGTTCGCGGAGGCCGACGTCTTGGTGAGCGCAAGGCTGCCTTCCGAGAGCGCCTTGGAGAGCGAGGCGATAGAGTTGCCCGCCGTGGTGCGAGCTTCACCCAGCAGGTCGTTGCCCTGGGAGATCGCCTGCGTCAGCGACGGTGCCTGGCCTTGCAAGCCGGCAAGTGCCGCATCAGCCGAGGCGATAGCGCCACTCGTCTTATCGATGGCGGCATTCATATCGCCAATCGAATCGCGCACCTCGCCCAAGGTGTCGGACGCCTCGGACACCGAACTTGCCAGCGAGTCCTGAGTCTGGGTTGCCTTGTCCTTTAAATCGACACCGGCATCCTTGGCGATACCGGCAACAGTCTTGCCTACCGTAGAGACAAATTCCGAGTTGATCTGCTCCTCGATGGTGTTTGCACCGGTATCGGTAACCTTGGGCGCAATGGCGCTCTTCTTCTCATTGACGTAGTACGTGAGCTTGGGCTGATGGTAGTTGCCGTCGAGCATCGAAACCAGGTTATCCGAGAAGTTCTTGGGAATCACGATAGCGGCATAGTACTCGCCGCTCTCGACGCCCTCCTTGGCATCGGACGCCGAATCGACGAAGGTCCAGCCCAGCTGATCGTTCTCCTTGAGCTGATCGACAACCTGGTCGCCCGCGTTGAGCTCGCCCACCAAGTCGTTTTGGGTGCCCCGATCGTTGTTGGCGATGGCAATCTTGATACCCTGGGTGTTTCCGTACGGATCCCAGTTGGCCACGATGTTGTACCAGGCATACAGCGAGGGAATAACGCACACGCCAAGGGTAACCACCAAGGCGACGGGGTTCACAAGCAGTCGCTTAATGTCGCGCTTAAATATCGCAAAGGACACCTTTGCATTGGATAGTTTGCTGCCGAGACTCACGCTTGGACCATCCATCCTGTCGTTAAATCGAATCGTACTATCGACAACCATTGTACGTAGGCGCTTTAGCGTCTCAGAGCACAATGGTATTGAGTTTTGCGGGTAGCAATATACTACGAAGACAAATTAACGTACAGTTGTACAGTATCTTAAATTTCAGCAGGTCACAAAACCACAACCCGCACAAATTAGCAATTCAAATAGTCATCGGGGACGTTCTTAAACGACTAGTCAAACAAAAACGTCCCCAATGACTACTTAGGACCACGGCAACGTCGATGTTTTGGCAATGCCAGCGAGCGGGCGCCAGAGCGAACAAATTGGCATGAAAAGAGGACGGCATAGACCTTCTGGTCATGCCGTCCTCTTTGAATGACAAGTTGTCGCTCTGGCGCCCGCGCAGCGTCGACTGGTCCGCCGTTCGTTAGAACGGCGGAACTGAGGGCAGCGTCGAGCCGTTACGCGGTTTGGTAAAACCGCGTAACTACCTAACTACATCAAGTTGCAAACAGATGCCGCGAAGGCCACGGGGTCCTCGGGCAGAATACCCTCGACCAGCAGGGCCTGGTCATAGAGCAGGCCGGAGTACTGCTTGATCTTGTCGGCGTCGCCTGCCTTCTGGGCAGCGACAAGCTTGTCAAAGACCGGGTGCTTGGCGTTGAGCTCGAGCACGCGTTGGCTCTTGGGCATGCCGTCGGGCGAGCCCTCGGGTCCCTTCTGGAGCACCTTCTCCATCTCGAGCGAAAGTGGGCCCTCGGTGGTGATGCAAGCGGGGGCATCGGTCAGACGCGCGGAGACGGCAACTTTCTCGACCTTGTCACCGAGTGCCTCCTTCATAGCGCTAAAGAGGTCCTCGTTTTCCTTTGTGGCGTCCTCGGCCTCCTTCTTCTCGTCCTCGGTCGCCAGATCAAGATCGCCAGTCGCAACGTTCTTGAGCTCCAGATGACGATCCTCGACCTCGGGCTCGGCACCGTCGGCCACAGCCTTCTCGGCAGCCTCGCGGGCAGCATCGTCCTCGTAGATCTTGGGCATATCGGCGGCAACGTACTCACGCATAGCTTGGAACGTGAACTCATCCACATCCTGCGTCAGCAGCAGCACGTCATAGCCGCGGTCGAGCACGCCCTTTACCACGGGCATCTTGGCCAAGCGCTCGCGCGAATCGCCGGCGGCGTAGTAGATGGCCTTCTGATCCTCGGGCATGCCCTTGGCATACTCGGCCAGGGTAATCATCTTCTGTTCCTTGGCAGACCAGAACAGCAACAGGTCGGCGAGCTCATCGGCCTTCATGCCATAGCTCGAGTAGATGCCGTACTTAAGACCGCGGCCAAAGTTCTCAAAGAACTTCTCGTAGGCCTCGCGGTCGTTGTCACGCATATCCTCAAGGTCGGCGGTAATCTTCTTTTCCACACGCTTGGCGATGGCCTTGAGCTGACGGTTCTGCTGCAGCGTCTCGCGCGAGATGTTGAGCGACACGTCGGCGGAATCCACGACGCCGCGGACAAAGTTGTAGTAGTCGGGCAGCAGGTCGTCGCACTTCTCCATGATCAGGACGTTGGAGCTGTAGAGCGCTAGGCCCTTCTCGTAGTCCTTGCTGTACAGATCGAACGGCGCGCGTCCCGGCACAAACAGCAGGGCGTCATACTCGAGCGTGCCCTCGGCATGGAAGCTGATGGTGCGCGCAGGATCGTCAAAGTCGTGGAACGTGGACTTGTAGAACTCGTCGTAGTCCTTCTGCTCGACATCGGAGCTGCGCTTCTTCCAGATCGGTGTCATGGAATTGACGGTCTCGAGCTCCTGGTAGTCCTCGTACTCGGGCTTGTAATCGTCGCCGGCGTCCTCGGGCTTGGGTTTCTGGCGGCTCTTGGACACCATCATCTGAATCGGGTAGCGCACATAGTTGCTGTACTGCTGAATCAGGCTCTTGAGACCCCACTCGGTCAGGAAGCGATCGTAGGTCTCGGCCTCGCCGTCGGCATCGAGCTTCTCGTTCTCGCGCAGCGTCAGGATGACATCGGTACCGTGCTCGGCGCGCTCGCCGTCCTCGATGGTGTAGCCCTCAAGACCGTCGGATTCCCACACATGGGCGACATCCTCGCCGTAGGCGCGGCTGACGACCTTCACATGGCTGGCGACCATAAAAGCCGAGTAGAAGCCCACGCCAAACTGACCGATGATGTCGACATCGGAGCCCTGCTGCTCGGCGTTCTCGGTCTTAAACTCCTCGGAGCCGGAATGGGCGATGGTGCCCAGATTGCGCTCCAGCTCCTCGGCGGTCATGCCAATGCCGTTATCCGAGATGGTAATGGTGCGGGCGTCTTTATCAAAGGAGACGCGAATGGCCAGGTCGCCCTGGTCGATCTTGACGCTCGGGTCCTGCAGGCTCTTAAAGTTGAGCTTGTCGACGGCGTCGCTCGCGTTAGAGATAAGCTCGCGCAGGAAGATTTCCTTATTGGTGTAGATGGAGTTGATCATGAGGTCGAGCAGTTTTTTGCTCTCGGTCTTAAATTGACGCATGTGCAGTCCTTTCGCGCTACCCCTGTCCGCAAAAACGGCCCGGTCGCCCGAGCCGCATCGCAGACCTGCTATGTTCAGACTTAGATTTTATAACCCATTAACGCGCATATATACATACGGAATCGAAAAACTGTATGTCCGAGCGCTCCAATGCGTCAATTGCCAAGGAGTGTCCCCAACTGCCGGCAGAAAAGGAACGTCCCTATCTGCCATCTACGCGCTTGGCCATCCAGACATGGGGTTGGCCCTCGTCTTCGTAATCTACCGGGGCAATTTGCGTGTAGCCCGCCTTTGCATAAAGCGGCAGCACGTATTCCTGCGCATGCAGCTTAATAAGCTTAGCGCCGGCATCGCGTGCACACGAAGCACTGGTCTCCACGATCGCACTCGCCAAACCGCGACGGCGCATGCTCGGCAGCACAGCCACGCGCCCCATAATGTAGGTCTCCCCCGCCGCAACGCCTTCGTCCATGTCGCATGCCAGCAACACCGGGGCCTCTGCGTCAGCCACGCGCTCAAGCTCTTCGGGAAACACGCGCGAGCAACCGGCAAGCTCGCCGTCTACATAGAGCGTCACATGAATGCAGTTCGGATCCTCGTCGATAGCGTCGAACTCATTCTCGTAGCCCTGCTCGTCCATAAAAACGACGCGGCGCACCAACGCCGCGTCATCAAAGCATCCCGTCTTAAGTTGAATATCCATGGCTGCCCCTTCATTCAATGCGAACGTTAGGGACAGATTTTAGCGAAAATGAGCTCCGCGTACGCTAAACTTCGCGCGAGCCTTCGCCAGGCAGTCGTAATGACCCACGTTATGGGCATCGCTCGCGATGAAGCTGTACAGGTTCTGATCGAACAGGCGCTGTGCCGGCTTTTTCTCGCGACCAAAGCGACCGCCGGCAATAAAGTCCGCCGAAGCCTGCAGCTTGCAGCCCATATCGACCAGGCGCTCCGCCACGCTTACATCCTTTTGAACCGCACGATAGCGCTCAGGATGAGCGATGATCACCTGGTAGCCACGGCACTGCAAATCGTAAATCGTGTTCTCGTACTCTCTAAACGCATACGCATCGGCATGTGTCGAAAGCTCGAGCAGAAACTCGTTGGTTCCATCGAAATGCAAGTGCTCCGCGGCATCGATACCAAGTTCAACGAGCTTTCGATGGTTGACCTCGAAGCCCATCTGGAGCGGAAAACCGTCAGCGTTATCACGCAGCAGCTCAAAGGCATCCCACATCTTGTCGTAATCAAAATAGGGATCACGGCAGTGAGGAGTGCAAACGATTCTGGTTACACCGGCCCGCTTGGCAGCCTCGAGCATCGCCAAGCTCTCATCGAGATCGGCAGCGCCGTCGTCTACACCCGGCAAGATATGGCAATGAATGTCACGCATAGGTCAGCCTTAATCAACTAAACGTTTGCTCGGTTGGTGAAGATGCCCTTTTTGGAAGTCCCCTGATCGTCGGAGCCCTTCTTCACCTTCTTACCGTCCTTGGTGTAGTAGGAGTAGTAGTACTCGCTGGTCTCGGTCTCGCAGTAGTTCATGACGGTACCGATGAGCTTGACCTTCTCGGACTTCTTAAGCTGGCCGATAGCGTTGAGTGCCTCCTCGCGCTTGGTGAAGTCCTCGCGCACCACGAACAGCGTACCGTCGGTCAGGCTGGCAATCTCGGCAGCATCGATGAAGGTGCCGACCGGGGGAGCATCAAAGATGACGTACTGGAACTTGGCGGACAGTGCCTTTACCAGCTTGGCAAAGCGGTGAGAGACGATGATGTCGGCAGGATTGGGAATATGCGGCTCGGCATCGAGGAAGTAGAAGTTCTTCTGACCCGTCTCGACAATTGCCTGGTCAATGGAGATCTGCTCGGAAAGGACCGCATAGAGTCCGCCGCGCGAACGAACGCCGAGCATATCGGAAAGAGACACGCGGCGCATATCGGCCTCGACCAGGAGCACGGACTTGCCGCTCGTGGCGATAGCCTGGGCAAGGTTAATGGAAACCGTAGACTTGCCCTCATTGGGAATCGAGGAGGTAACGGTGATGGTGCGAATGGGGTCGTCCACGCTCGCAAAGCGGATGTTGGCCAGAAGGGTCTTGGCGGCATTCTGTACAACGAGCTTATCGGTGTTCTTTGCCTTAGCCATGCCTATTTACCACCTTTCATAGCCGGAATTCGGCCAACAACGGGAATGCCCAGGAGCTCTTCTGCCTCTTCGGCACCGCGGATGCGGGTATTGAGCATGTCTGCCAAAACGACATAGGCGACTGCGATAAAGATACCGGCGAGGAACGCGACAGCAACGTACAGCGTGCGCTTGGGGCCGCTGGGGACTTCGGGAGTCTTAGCCTCGTCGATAACGTTGATGCTCTGGGCAGCGCCGACGTTCTGAGCAACCGTACTCACCGAGCTGGCCATGGCCTTTGCGACCTTAGCCGTCTCCTTGGCATCGGTGCCGGTAACCGAAAGCGTAATGACACGCGTGGTGGTCTCGGAGGAAACAGACACCTTGTAGTCATCCAGGTCAGCAAGGCCCAGCTCATTGGCAGCACCGCTCTTAACGCTATCGCTATCCAGCAGCGTGGCGATATCGTTGGAAAGCATCTGGCTCGCCGAGAGATCGTTGTAGCTCATCTGGCCGCTATCGTCGGTCTTGGCGAGAATGTACATGCTCGTCGTCGCGGTATAGGTGTTGTCCATCGCGGCGAAGGACACGATGCCCATGGCGATCGCGCAGACCACCGGAAGGGTGATGACCAGCTTGAGGTGCTTTTTGAGCAGCTGGAACAGTTCGAGAAGGGTCATGCAGCTTGCCTTTCATTTCCCCAGTTCGGATTGACAAAACTGTCCGTATGCTATCGCATCTTTTTACCGAGACCAAACTCTATACATAAGAAACAGGTTCTCCTGTAAAAATGTCGGAAGCAATCGTAAAATTGCACAACAACGCCGCACCCGAAAGTCAAATGCGGCGTCTACATCAATACCTATGTTGTATCGCTATGCGAATGGCTCGTCCTGCTGTATGGGAAACGTCACCGTAATGGTGGTTCCCACGCCCAACTCGCTCGACAGATCGAGCGTGGCGTGATGATACAGGGCCGCATGCTTGACAATGGCAAGCCCCAGACCGGTTCCGCCGCGCGCCTTGGACCTACTCTTGTCCACGCGATAGAACCGCTCAAATACCTTGCCCTGTTCTTCAGGCGCGATACCGATTCCCGTGTCGGCGACCGCAAGGAACGGATGGCCTTCGTCGTTGGTGCCGCACTGCAGCGTAACCGTACCGCCGGGTCGATTGTAGCGGATGGCGTTGCTTGCCAGATTATAGATGAGCTCGTCAATCAAGCGCGACACGCCCTCGATGACCACAGGCTTGGTCTCATGACTTATCGTCACATTCGCCTGACGGGCGACCTGTTCAAGACGCTGCTCAACCGCGTAGATGGCACGCGAGAGCTCAATAGGCTCCGTGGACCCAATGGGCACCGCCTCGCCCTCAGTTGCACGCTCGGCCTCGTCCAAGTTAGACAGCGTAAGGATGTCGTTGACAAGCGCTGCCAAGCGGCCCGCCTCACGATAGATGCGACCGCCAAAGTTGCGCAGGTCGTCCTCGCCCTCGACCATGCCGTTTGCGATGAGCTCGGCATAGCCCGAAATCGCCGTAAGCGGCGTCTTGAGCTCATGGGTGATATTCGCCGTGAACTCGCGGCGCATACGATCGTTGTCCGCCAGCACCGCCATTTGGCGCTTGAGTTCCTGGCGCTGCGACTCGATACGCTCAAGCATGGGGACCATCTCGGCATAGGCGTGCTCATAGCTACGGCGTGGGTGGTCCAAATCCACCTCTTGCAACGGCGCGATGATGGCACGGGACTCGCGGCGCGCCATAAAAAACGAGAGTACCGCGCCCGCTGCTGCGATAAGCAGCATCGGCGCCACCATCGACAGCAAAATCGCTGCAACGCCAGGCTGGGCCTGCGCCAAGCGGACAACCTGGCCGTTATCAAGGGCGACGGCGCGATACAGCATAATCTCGTCGAGCGTAGAGCTTGCGCGCTCCGCGGAACCCGAACCATTCTCAAAGGCCTCGATGACCTCGGGGCGATCGCCGTGGTTGGGCAGTGTGGAAGGCGACGCCTCGTTGTCGTAGGCAACCGATCCATCCTTGTTAATCAGCGTGATGCGCAAGTCCTCGCGATCGAGGCTACGCAAGAACGAGATGGGCTCCTGCTGCTCGTCGAGGGCGGCAGCAATGAGCTCGGTTTCCTGCGCCAGATTGGCACTCGTGGCATCCGCCAAGGTGTTTTGCACAAAGAACGCACCCAGCACCGTAAACGCCACGATAACCGCCATGGCGCAGACAAAGATCGTCACAAAAACGCGGTGGGACAGCGTATGTTTTCCCTGGGGGGCGAAGACCACGGGTTACTCCTCCGATGCGGTGGCCGCGGTGTCGTCACCTTCGGCACCATCACCGGCAGAAGGCTCGGCCAAGCGGTAGCCCACGCCGCGCACGGTCTCGATGGCGCTGGCATGCTCGCCCAGTTTTTGGCGAAGCGTCTGCACGTGCACGTCAACGGTGCGCGAACCGCCGTCGAAGTCCCAGCCCCACACGCTCTGCAGCAACGACTCGCGGGTAAAGACCACGCCGGGCTTGCGCATGAGGTACTCGAGCAGGTCGAACTCGCGCAGGGTGAGCTTAAGCGGCTCGCCGGCAACGGTCACCTCGCGATGACTGGGCGAGAGCACAATGTCGCCCACGCTGAGCACATCGCTTGCCTGTTTGACCATGCCGCCGCGACGCAGCAGTGCGCGGCAGCGGCTCGCAAGCTCCATGAGCGAGAAGGGTTTAGTCAGGTAATCGTCGGCACCGCCATCGAGCGCCATCACCTTGTCGAGCTCGGTGTCCTTGGCGGTAAGCATCATGATGGGCACCGTCGCCGTCAGGCGGTCGGCGCGCAGGCGGCGCATAATCGCCAAACCATCGGTATCGGGCAGCATGATGTCGAGCAGGACAGCATCGGGTACCCGTCGCGCCACGGCGGCCTTAAACTCGCCATCGCACGAAAAGCCCTCGGCCTCGATTCCCTGCTTGCGCAGCGCGTAGACCGTCAGATCCCTGATGTTGTCATCGTCCTCGACGTAATAGATCATGTTGAACCCCTTTGCGGCCGGCATGACCGCATCTTAACCCTAAAGGTACCTTTACTAGATGGTATCAGCCAAAACGTCCCGTCAAATAATCCGCCGTGCGCGGATCGATCGGGTTTTTGAAGAGCTGGGCAGTGGGCGCATGCTCCACCAGCTCGCCCAGCAAAAAGAACGCGACCGAGTCGGAGATGCGCGCAGCCTGCTGCATGTTGTGCGTAACGACCACCAGCGTGCAGGTCTCCCTGAGCTCGCAGGCCAGCTGCTCCACCACGAGCGTCGATACGGGGTCGAGCGCCGAGGTCGGCTCGTCCATCAGCAGAATATCGGGCTGCACGGCAAGTGCGCGGGCGATGCACAGGCGCTGCTGCTGTCCACCCGAAAGACCCAGGCCCGACTCCTTGAGCTTGTCCTTGACCTCGTCCCACAGGGCAGCGCGACGCAGGGAGTCTTCGACCAGCTCGTCGAGCACGGCGCGATCGCGCACACCCATACCGCGCGGCCCATAGGCGACGTTGTCGTAGATGCTCATGGGAAACGGGTTGGGGCGCTGGAACACCATGCCCACGCGCTGGCGCAAACGGCAGATGTCGTAATCGCCCAGGATATCTTGACCATCGAGCGCAATCTTGCCTTCGATGCGGCAATCCTTGATGCCGTCGTTCATGCGGTTAAAGCAGCGCAGTAACGTAGACTTTCCGCAGCCCGAAGGCCCGATAAACGAGGTGATCTGCTTGTCGCGGATCTTGATATTCACGTCCTTGAGCGCATGATGGTCGCCATAGAACAGGTCGAGGCCCTCGACGTCGATGCGCGTCGGCGAGGCGGCAAGATCCTCTGCCGTGGGGCGAGTCGCATCCCCAACCTCGCGCTCGTGCGCGGCCTCGGCCTGCGCTTCCATGAGTTCCTCAAGCTCCGTGGGCTCCACAGCCGCAGCAGCCGTCATACCGCATACCTCCACATCGATATCAATTCAGCAGTATCGATAGTAGAAATCGCGGCTCATATGCACGTGAGCGCATTGTCAAGTGTTTGTAAGGGCACGCTGGCTATGCGGCGGGCAGCTCGATGGTGAATGTCGTGTGTTCGGGCGTCGATTCACATGCAACGGTACCGCCGTGTGCCGCGATGATCTCCTTGGCAATAGCAAGGCCCAGACCGGCACCACCGCGATTGGTCGCACGCGCCGCATCCAGGCGATAGAACTTCTCAAAGATCACCTTGAGCTTAGCCGCAGGGATAGGATCGCCCTGATTGATAAAGCGAACGCGCACGCCGCCATCGTCTTGGCGCCCGGCCTCAATCGTGATAGTCGAGCCCTCATAGCTATAGGCGACGGCGTTTTTCATGATGTTGTTGAACACGCGAGCCATCTTGTCGCCATCCACGAGCACCGTCAGGTCCTCGCGAATATCAACTTGGGCTTCCTTATGCTGCTCGTTGAGGATGGGATAGAACTCGTCAGCCACCTGAGCCAGCAGCAACCCCAGATCAACATAGCCGCGCGTGAGCACGATATCGTGGAAGTCAAAGCGCGTGATATCGAAGAACTCTTCGATGAGTGCATCGAGCCGGTGCGCCTTGTCGAGAGCCACGCCCGTAAAGTGCGCACGTTGCTCAACCGGCAGCTCAGGAGCCTCTTGCAGCAGCGAAAGATAGCCCACCACACTGGCAAGCGGGGTGCGTAGGTCATGTGCCAAGTACGTGACCAGATCGTCCTTGCGATGCGACTCGTCACGCAGAGCTTGCTGCACCTTGCGCTCACGGTCACGCACGCGGTTAAGGGCGCCCTCGACCTCCAAGAAGTCGCCGTCGATGTTGTCCCAGGCGTCGGGGTGATCGATCAGGCGATCTTGAATACGAGCGGCCAGCACACAATCGGCATGCTGCTCGCCCTGTTCGTAGCCCTGGTAGTACAGGGCGCGGCCACACAAGAACAGCACGCACGCGGCAAGCGCCAGCACAAAGCCAAGCATGTTGAATACAAAGCCGGCATCGAACAGCACCGGCCCTTCGATGCCGCCGAGCGCCATGGCGCCAATCGCCAACGTCATGGCCCACGCGGCGCCGCCAATCACCATGCAGCGGCGCACGATCTCAAATCGATCGATCAGCAAAAAGCCGGCAAGCAGCACCGCCAAGATTCCAGCGATGTTATCGATGCCAATCAGCAGCAGGGTCAACAAAAAGAGCAGCACCGTTGCAAGCGCGCGATTGTCGACAACCGACCTCACGTATTCAAAGAGTCGATCGGGCACCTCGAACGCTTGTCTATCGTCTTTTGTCATATCAAGATCCTCACAAGCGAAAAGCGTTATTCGATGATGTAGCCGACGCCCCAGACGTTTTTGATAAAGCGCGGCTTTTGTGCGTCGTCGCCAATCTTTTCGCGCAAGTGGCGAATGTGCACCATCACCGTATTGTTGGAGCCGGGCATAAAGTCCTCGTTCCATACCGCGCGGAACAGGTCCTCCACGCCCACCACGCTGCCGCGATGCTCGACCAGATACAGCAAGATTGAATACTCGGTGGGTGTGAGGCGTACCGGTGCACCGTCCACCGTTACGGAACGAGCATCGCGGTTGATCTCCAAGCCGTCGAGCTGGAGGGTCGGCGACTCGGCCGCCTGTGCGCGGCTACCGTAGCTGGTGTAGCGGCGAAGCTGAGCGTGCACGCGCGCGATGAGCTCCAGAGGACGAAACGGCTTAACCACGTAATCGTCCGCGCCAAGCGAAAGGCCCTCGATCTTGTCTTGCTGGGCATCGCGCGCCGTCAGCATGATCACGGGATAGGTATGGCTGGAACGGATCGTACGCAGCAGCTCAAAGCCATCGATATCGGGCAGCATGACATCCAGCAGCGCCAGATCGAACTCCTGCTCCAAGATTGCCTTGGCAGCATCGGCCCCGCTATAGGCAATCTGGACATCAAAGCCCTCTTTTGTAAGGTAGATACCAACCAAGTCGGCGATGGCCTTTTCGTCATCAACTACCAAAATGCGCTCGTTCATGCGTGCTCCTCTCGCGCTCCATTATGCCCGAGGGGGCGCCCGTCACACACAACAAGCGTGGGTGATTAAGTCGGCCTTAAGCACCCTTGTGCCCGTTCGGGCGCGGATGTGGGCCACGCACGCACGCGATGATCGCCGACGCCGGCAAACGATATACTCTTGTTCCAGAAGAGACCATCCCGTCGAAAGCGAAATCCGTGAAGTCCCTCACCTCTTTTGCAAAGCGCTCAGCCCAGCTTGCCGCCGGCTTTGTCTGCGCTATCGCCCTTGCCGCTGGCGTGCCCACCGTCGCCGGCGCCCAAGTGCTTACGACCGACAATGTTTGCGGCAAAACCGCCGATGCGCGCGGCATCACGGCCGAAAACCTGCCCGATATCGATGCGACCAATGCCCTCGTCATGGGCAAAGACGGCACCGTCTACTATGGGCGCGGCGCCGATGAGCAGGTCAAAATTGCCTCGATCACCAAGGTCATGACCGCAATCCTAACCGTCGAGAATTGCAAGATGGACGAGAAGGTCACGGTGAGCAACGCTGCAGCCACCGTGGGCAATTCGACCGCCGGCTTGCTCGAAGGCGACAAGCTTACCGTGGAGCAGGCGCTGCGCGGCCTGATGATTCCCTCGGGCAACGACGCCGCCATCGTGCTCGCCGAATATGTGGGCAAGAAGATCGACCCTAAGACCAAAGACGCCGAGGCCACCTTTGTGAAGGCCATGAACGAGCGCGCTAAGAAGCTCGGCTGTACCGGTACGCTTTTTGAAAACCCGCATGGTCTGGACTTTGATGAGTGGGCTGGCGATATGCACTCAACCGCACATGACGTGGCGCTAATGATGCAGGAGGCCATGAAAAACGACACGATCCGCGAGGTCGTAGCGAGCGAGGATTCCTGGATCGAGGTCACGGGCGCCGACGGCACCGACCATTCGCATTCCATGGACACGCATAACTATTTGCTGGGCCAAGATGGCAACATCGGCGGCAAGACCGGCACCACCGACGACGCGGGCTATTGCTTTACGAGCGCCTACAACCGCGACGGCGACGAGATCTACACCGTTATTTTGAACTCCACCACCACCGATCAGCGCTTTACCGATACCGCCACCCTTGCCAACTGGTACTACGGTCACAAGGTGACGGTCGCGATCGCCAACACGCAGGAAAAGACCGCCAACGGCAACCCGCTTATGGCGCGCATTGGCCAAACCGACTGGACGGATAAGACAATCGACGCCACGCTCGCCGATCCCACGGCGCAAGCGACCGTGTTTTCTCTTGCCGGCGAGGTGACCGAAAAGGTTAGCTACGACGATCTTTCGGGCACGGTGCATGTGGGCGACAAGGTGGGCAGCGTTACGCTCAAGCAAGACGGCACCAAGATCGCCGTCATGGACCTGGTTGCTGACGAGGAAGGCGCAGGGCCGAATCCCATTGAGTGGCTCCTTGTGAAGCTCGACCGCCTGGGCCGCCGCATCGACAACCGCCCGCTCACAGCCGAGAGCGAGACCGTAGCCAAGGCGCCCGAGATGTAAGATCGAAGAACAATACACTCGCTGAAAGGAGGCGTCCAACGGGGCGCCTCATTTTTTGAGGGTTCGAATCCCCAGATGCCCTTTCTCGATAATAAAAAAGGGCCCCCGATGGGACCCTTCTTTAAAGTTAAACTGGCGGAGAGCTGGGGATGTCCGGGCATGCTGCGCATGCCCTCCGGCTTCAAAGCCTGGCGGCTTTTCGCCCACGGGCTACAAACGCTTTCGCGTTTGCTTAACGCCCGTGCCCTCTCGGGTTCGAATCCCCAGCCTCCTTTCTCCGTACAAAAAAAGGGCCCCAAATGGGACCCTTCTTCAAATTCATACTGGCGGAGAGCTGGGGATTCGAACCCCAGATGCCCTTTTGGGGCATACTCGCTTAGCAGGCGAGCACCTTCGGCCTCTCGGTCAGCTCTCCGTAACAGCCGTTCTATAGTAACCAAACAGCCAAGGATGGGCAAGAGGAAATTTTCTAATTGCCTAGCATCCTTTCCTCCTTGGAGGCTTCGCCTACCCCAGCGAGCGGTTGAGGGAGCCGAGCTCATCGTTACCCATGGTGCGCCACATTTGATAGATGCAGCCGCGCGCCAAGAAAAAGAAGCCGTTGTCGACGAGTTGCACGGCGGCATCCGCGAGTTGATTGGTCACGGCGGGCACCGGCGGCAGCTCAAGACCTGCCTTGCGGATGGTCTCGACAGCCTCCTCAAACGTGGGCGGTTTGATGACGCCCATCTCGTTCATAAGGCCCTGCATTTCCTCCTGCGCACTGCCGCCCGACTCCTCGCCGCGCGGCACCAGGCGATAACATGCCAGCGCCAGCTCGAGCTGGTCGCAGTTCCAGTAGGCGAATGCCAGGCGATAGAACAGGTAACCGATCGAAGGCCGGTCGCTGGCAATGCGCAGGCCGTGACGCGCTACCTCGATAATCTCGTCATAACGCTCCAGGCGTGCTAACACGTTAATCAGGGCAAAGTGAGACTGCATGGACGAGCGCGCCAAGTCGTAGAGACGGCGCACCTCGGGCAGCGCACGCTCAAAGTCCTCTTGTTCGGCGTAAAAGCTGCAAATCTCGTGCTGGGCAAAATACAGCGCATCGGGAGCGCGAAGGATACGCACGGAACGGTCCTCCTCCATCACCGGCAGCACCATGCGCACCAGCTGGTTGTCGCAGAACTGGGTCTGCACTGGGCCCGTCGCCAAAAGCTCAGCAACAGTACACTTGGCTTCCAGCTCCTCGACAAGGCGAGAAAAGCCCTCGAAAGCACCGGCTCGGTCAACTTTGGATTGCTCGCGCAGCTCGACGACACGGGCGACATACGGATCGTTGTCCTCCTCCATGACCTCAAGCTCGTCAGCCGTATCAGCGAGCAGCAGATCGCGAAGCGCAGGCGGCAATGGACGATGGTCATCGCGTGGTCGGGCGTGAACCTCTGCAGGCTCAATCATGTCCGGCGCATCTGCCTCATATGCCTCGAGCAAATGCTTGCAGGGCATGTCGTCCATATCCATGCTCTCAAGATCCTTGGCGACAGAAACGCAATCGGCCAGATAAGCCGCACGGCCAAAGGAGTACGTTTTAACAACGCGCTCGCCCTGCTCGCCGTCGGGAGCCGCAATCTGCACGTAGCAGCGCGTGATGCGAGCACCCGAAGCAAAGCAAGCCGCCGCGAGTGTAAGCGCAATACGCGCATCGTGCTCGGTGGCCCATGCTGCGCGCTTAGGCTCATCTACCTCGCGCCAGGCGTCATCTTGAGCATCGTATTCGCGCCGCGGCATAGCATCGACAACCGTGCGGCCAAATCGCACCAGCATGATGCCCTCGGCGACGTTCGCTCGATAGGTGTAATCGAGCCGCGTGACCACGTTGAGCGCTTCTACGATACGTGCAAAGCGGGTGCGAACGTCCCACTCTCCACCCGGCTGGCACGCAACCGTCCCCGGCTTGGCCCACGGGTTGTCATTCGACAGCGTTTCGAGCAAGCGAGGAACGTCGTTTGTCGTCTTGCTGATATGCCATAGGTCGAAGAGCGAGCAGCCCTCAAAGCTTGGCGACGAGGCAACGGGGCCCAACCCTGCTCCAATACGCTCAAGGATGCCCGATAGGCGGTTCAGGCGGCACTCGACGGCAAGCAGGGTATCGATCTCGTCCTGGTCCAGCAGGCTACGGTCAAAATTGAGATAGAAGAGCCTCGAGCGATCGATGCGCGCCAGGCTCATTTCGGTTTTAGCCGCTATGGTGCGCAGGCGTGGCAGATTAACTTCGCCCATCAAAGCGGCGGCATAGCGCTCAATGCCACTTGGATTATCTGTATGGTCAATGCGGTAGAGCAACGTTTCAATTGCATCGGGCAGCGGCGTGGAATCAAAACCCAGCAGTACCTCAACCGGCTCGGGGAGTTTTACAAGTTTGATCTTGTCGACGGCATTTTTCATGCCCTCGTCGAGGCCGTCACCGTTTGCCGTGCTTGAGATGGAGTTTTCAGAATCGGCGAATATCACGTAACGCAAGAACATCGAGGCCATGAACTCGCCGTAGCGAAGGCTGCGCGTCGAATTCCACGTCTCGCGATCGGATTGTTCGCGCATGGTTCCTTCGGGAGAGCCGATGACTCGCGCCCGGGAGCGCATCGTCCCATCGGCACCCCTGACCGCAATCTCACCGATGTTGGAATCGGACTCGTCGAGAATCAGTTGCATGTCGGGATCGTCGGGCAGCGACATCTCGTTAACGGGACGGTCCACCTTATAGACCTCACCCGAAACGCTCACGTAGCCCAAAAGCGACACATGGCTTTTGCCGACGAATTCGACGACATAGCATGATTCATGCGGGTCCTCGCCAAAGAGCTTCCAAACCACGCCATACGAGCGTCCCGCAGGCTGCTCGGGCATGGCCGGAAAGCGCTTTTTGGGATCGAGAAACCTGAGCTTGTATGTCGGACGCTCTGCCACGAAATATCACCCTGATCGGCCGTCTAAAGAAAGAGCGCGCCACGGGCTCACCGAGGCGCATACTCGAAATCTTACACGAGTCGATGAGAAATAGTCCCCTTTGACCGAGGTTCGAATCCATGCGGTGTTTACGTAAAAGAAAAGCCCCCGTCGCCGGAGGCTTTCAATTTCAATTGGTGCGGCGTATAGGATTCGAACCTATGACGTTCTGATTCGTAGTCAGACCCTCTATCCAGCTGAGGTAACGCCGCGACTTGTTGATTATTATGCACATGGACTGAATAATCGTCAAGCGTTTTTCAAAAAAAGTTATTGAATTTGATTTTTACTCATTTTAATCACTTGATGCGATCTTCGACGCATCGCGATATAAAAAAGCCCCCGTTTCCGGAGGCTTAAAACTCAGTTGGTGCGGCGTATAGGATTCCGCGCATCCGCTGCGCGGATCCGCACCGGCTTCGCCCGCCTGCCGGCGGACTCGCCCGCTCGCTAAAAACGCTCCGCGTTTTCTTGACGCTCGCGCCTCGAACGAGGTTCGAATCTCCGCAATGCCCCCGTAAAGGAAAAGCCCCCGTTTCCGGAGGCTTAAAACTCAATTGGTGCGGCGTATAGGATTCGAACCTATGACGTTCTGATTCGTAGTCAGACCCTCTATCCAGCTGAGGTAACGCCGCGACGCACGGATTATTATGCACGTGACCCCTCGATGGGTCAAGCGACAATTTGGAAAAATTTTACGAAGTGATGATTAAGACGCTCGCGCCTCGACTGAGATTCGAATCCATGCGGTGTTGCCATAAAAGAAAAGCCCCCGTTGCCGGAGGCTTTAAGTTCGATTGGTGCGGCGTATAGGATTCGAACCTATGACGTTCTGATTCGTAGTCAGACCCTCTATCCAGCTGAGGTAACGCCGCAGCGCAAGACATATAAAACCACTTTAGCTTATTGGAGTCAAGCACAATCTCAAACTTTTTTGTGGAACGCAGTTTTGTCATGCTGCTCCGCATATACCGCCGTTCCCCGTACGATCGATTGGCTTTTCGATCACGTCAAACTTAGCATCAAGTTCCCTCAGGAGCGATCTCACCCGCCGGGCACAGTCATAATCGGCAAACGAGATGCTCAGCATGCGCGCGACCTGGTTGGAAGTCCCAACTCCATAGAAGTGCTCCAGCGCCACAAGTCCCTCGTGCATCACAAAGGTCTCGACCACATGCGGCGACTCCTCAAAGCACCATTGTGTCAACGGACCCTCACTCGTCTGCCGAACCACCAGGCCGCCCATGCCAGACGGCTCACACGTTACAAGCAGGTACTCCCCGCCTTCGTCGCTCTCAAACAAAACCACCCGATCATCAAACAGCTCCATCGCGTCCCCTTTCTCTCGCTCTTATTTAGCAAAAGCATAGCAGGTAGATGGCTGTATACAGAACAGTTGTTCGTGTGTTTTCTATTGAGCTGTCCGCACGGCATGGTATGGACCTACGCACGAAATAGGGCGCCCCCGAAGGAGCGCCCTTGCATATCCCCTATGCAGGCAAGTTACGCGACCGGCTCGATCTTCTCGAGACCACCCATGTAAGGACGCAGGACCTCGGGGATCGTGATGGTGCCGTCGGCGTTCTGGTAGTTCTCCAGAATAGCGGCCATGGTACGACCAGCCGGCAGGCCGGAACCGTTAAGGGTGTGCAGGTAACGCGAACCCTTGAAGTTCTCGGGGTCGCGGTACTTGATGTTGGCGCGGCGGGCCTGGAAGTCGCCGCAGTTGGAGCAGGAGCTGATCTCCTTGTAGGCGTTGTAGCTCGGCAGCCAGACCTCGACGTCGTAGGTCTGACGGGCAGAGAAGCCCAAGTCGCCGGTGCACAGGCTAATCACGCGATACGGAAGGCCCAGCTGCTGCAGCAGGTACTCGGCCTCGGCGGTCATGCTCTCAAGCTCCTCGTCGGACTCCTCCGGCTTAGCGAACTTGACCATCTCGACCTTGTCGAACTCGTGCTGACGGATGATGCCGCGGGTGTCGCGACCGGCGGAACCGGCCTCCTCGCGGAAGCAGGGGGTGAAGGCGGTGTAGCGGCGCGGCAGGGTGTCGGCATCGAGGACCTCGCCGGCGTGCAGGTTGGTGAGCACGACCTCGGCGGTGGGGATCAGGAAGTTGTCGCCCGAGACGTGGTAGGCGTCGTCCTCGAACTTTGGCAGCTGACCCGTGCCAAACATGGTCTGACGCTTGACGACGATGGGCGGCCACCACTCCTTAAAACCACGGCTGGTGTGCGTATCGAGGAAGAAGTTGATGAGGGCGCGCTCCAGGCGGGCGCCAGCGCCACCGAGAACGGTAAAACGGCTGCCGGAGAGCTTGTTGCCGCGCTCGAAGTCGAGGATGTCCAGATCGGTGCCCAGATCCCAATGCGGCTTAAAGTCGAAGTCGAACTCGCGCGGGGTGCCCCAACGACGGCGCTCAATATTCTCGTCCTCGTCCTTGCCGTACGGCGTGGCCTCGCAAGGAATGTTGGGCAGGTGAGCCATGAAGTCGTACTGCTCCTGCTCGAGAGCAGTACGGCGCTCGGCCAGACCGTCAATCTTCTCGTTGACGGCGCGCACGGCCTCCTTGGCGGCCTCGGCCTCGTCCTTCTTGCCCTCCTTCATCAGGGCGCCGATCTTCTTGGACTCGGCATTGCGCGTAGCCTGGAGCTCCTCGACCTCGGTGATGACGGCACGGCGCTCGTCGTCGAGCTCAAAGAACTTCTCGCGATCCCAAGACGTCTGGCGGTTAGCCATGGCGACATCGATGGCATCGGGGTTCTCGCGAACAAACTTGATATCAAGCATTAGATCCTCCGGCGATATACATTCCATTTAGGTTGCAACCTTGTACATGTATGGGCAAGTATATACTTATGAGCGTTTACGACCCAACTCAACTACGCAAGAAGGCACCCAATGGACGCAGTTTTTTCCTTTTTGTTTGGCACCCGCACCGGTTTTACCATCCTTTTCGCCGGCGGCATCCTGTTATTTGCGATTCTTGCCTTTGTAATGGAGAAGCGTACCCATAAGATGTACGTCGACCGCGGACCCAAGTCCGAGGATGAGGAAGACAGCTTCTGGGACTAACCTGCCAAAAAGGGACAGGTTTATTTTGGTCGGTTTTATCTGGGCAAACGCAAGCGCCCCGCAACTGGAATTGAGCCAGTTGCGGGGCGCTTTTTGCTATAGAGATAAAACCGCAGGAAAACCCGCCAAAATAAACCTGTCCCTAAATGGAAGGTTTTACTGAAGGGTGGCGTCGATGGCCTTGACCAGGGCGCTGCGCATGCCGGCGTCCTCGAGCGCAACGACGCCCTTGATGGTGGCACCACCGGGCGAGCATACGGCATCCTTCATCGCCGCAGGATGCTGGCCAGTTGCAAGCTGCAGCTTTGCCGTACCCAACACCATCTGGCTCACAATGCGATAGGCATCGGCACGCGGGATACCGTGCTTGACCGCCGCATCGCCCAGGGCCTCGATTGCCATGGCGACAAATGCCGGAGCGCAACCACCCACCGTGCCGCCCACAAACAGCAGGCTCGTATCGAGCTCGACCACCGCACCGAGTTTGCCAAGCAGATCAAGCACCACGGCGCTCTGCTCATCACTAAGCGTGGAAGCCTTCTCGCAAGCGATGACGCCCTCGCCCACCGAAACCGGTGTGTTGGGCACCGTCGAGATATGCGCGACGCCCGGCAGGACCTGCTCCCACTTGGCACTGTCCCAGGTCCAGGCAACCGACAGAACGACCTTTTTGGCAAGAGCATCCTTGAGCGGGGCGAATACCTTCTCGATCATGTACGGTTTGACCGCAGCGACCACGATATCGGATGCGGCGACAACCTCGGCGGCATCGTGGCAGGCGACCATGCCGCGCGCCTCGCAGCGCTCAACCAGTGCGTCGTAGCGACCCGCGCAGGCGCACATGTCGCTCGCAGCTACACCGGCAGCGATCCAGCCATCGGCCATAGCGCTCGCCATATTGCCAAAACCGACAAATCCAATCTTCATATCTCATAGCCCTCTCAGACACGCTCTTCAAAACGAAAGCTATTGTCCCACGCCATTGTTTCGTATTGCCGACCTATTTGTGATACGGCTCGCCACGGCTGATCTTGCAGGCGCGGTAGATTTGCTCCAGCAGCACCACGCGCGCCAAGTTATGCGGCAAGGTAATGCGTCCAAAGCTGAGCATCTCGTCGGCGCGGGCGCGCACCTCATCGCTCACGCCGTCCGAACCGCCAATCACAAAGGCGATGTCGCTGCTGCCTCGCAGCATAAGATCGTCGAGCCTCGCCGAGAGCTCCTCACTCGAACGCTCCTTGCCCTCGATAGCCAGCAGGATCACATGCGCTCGAGACGGCAATGCAGCAAGAATTGCCGCCCCCTCCTTGTCGCGCGCGGCATCCACGCCGCCCGCCTTAGCCGGGTCGATATCGGCCACCTCGCGGATATCCACCTTGGCATAGGCGCCTAGGCGCTTGGTGTACTCAGCGCACGCGTCCTTCCAAAAGCGCTCTTTGAGCTTGCCAACACAAACGACGGTGTATTTCACGCGTGCCTACTCCTTTGACTCGTTCTGAACCTTACCGGCAGCCAGCATCTGCTCGAACATAGAGGCCGACTGCGAAAAGTCGCTCGGCAGCACGACCGTCGAGGTTTTACCCGTGCGAGCGAACTCCGTCATCATCTCGGACCACTGCGTAAACATGAACAGTTGGTTGGCCTCGTCATTGCCGACACCCGTCTCCTGGATGATCTCGAGCGAATCTTTGATACCCAGTGCAATGGCCTTGCGCTGGTTGGCGATGCCCTCGCCCGCCTTTTCCATAGCCTCGGCCTCGGCGGTCGCCTCGGTGACGCGCTTGATGCGGTCGGCCTCGGCGAGCTCCTGTGCCGCAGCGCGCTTGCGCTGGGCGGCGTTGATGTCGTTCATGGAGTTCTCGACCTCGGTCGGCAGTGCGATTTTGGTGATGAGCGTCGACACGAGGGTGAAGCCGTAGGCGGCCATCTGCTCGGAAACGGTAGCGTTGACATCCTTGGCGATGTCATCCTTCTTGGCAAAGACCTCATCGAGTGTGTAGACGGGAATCGAAGAGCGTAGGGCGTCGGTGATGAAGTCACGCATCTGGTCGACGGGCTCCTGCAGCATGTAGTAGCTCTTGTAGATACCCGAATCTGCCGGGCCGGCGCCCATGTCATAGCTCACGTGGTACTGAGCAGAGACCTCAAGGCCGATGGTCACGTTGTCCTGGGTCTTAACGTCGATGCCAAAACCGTTTTTCATGGTGCGCAGGCTCACCGTGGCGGCCTTGCGGTCGATCACGGGCACCTTCATGTGGAAGCCCGCGTTGACGATGCGGTTAAACTTGCCCAGGCGCTCGATGATCACGGCATGCTGTTGTTCAACGACATAGCAGGCGTTGGGAAGCAGTAGCAACAGAATGATGATGGGAATCAAAAGGCTGGTAAGGGCGGCGATGATACCGGACAACAGCATGGTCTCTCCTCTGATAGGCACACGTTGGCATTAGGATACCCGTACAAGGAGATCGTACATAACAAAAAAGCTCCCATTGCTGGGAGTTCTTTCATTCAATGGTGCGGGCGAAAGGACGTCCGCGTATCCGCTTCGCGGATCCGCACCGGCTTCGGCCGCCTGCCGGCGTCCTCGCCAGCTCGCTAAAAACGCTCCGCGTTTTCTTTACGCTCGCTCCTTCACAGGTTCAAGTCCCTGTGACGGGCCCATAACAAAAAAGCTCCCATTGCTGGGAGCTCTTTAATTTAATGGTGCGGGCGAAAGGACTTGAACCTTCATGGGGTTGCCCCCATACGGACCTGAACCGTACGCGTCTGCCAATTCCGCCACGCCCGCGTGCAGGAATTAGAATAACGGAGCGCCATCGCGAACGCAAGAACTATTTTTGAAAAAGTTTGCAGGCATTTTCCCAAGCTGCTCGCGCGATTGCCTCAGCATCCTCGCCGGTACGATCGACACGGTCGTTGACCAGCGTGTTTGCCGTAATGGAGATCATTGCGGGCTCGCATTCAAGACCGCGGATGGGCTCCGGAGCCATATACGGGCAATCCGTCTCGAACAAAATTCGATCGAGTGGGGTTGCCGCAAATGCCTCGCGCACGTCGTCGTTGCGCTTAAAGGTGGCCGCACCGCCATAGGCGATATAGCAGCCCAGCTCCACAAAGCACTCCATCGTGGCGCGGTCCTCGCCAAAGCAGTGCAGCACACAACCGGCCTGGGGCACGCCCACCTCACGAAGCACGTTGTAGGCGTCCGCGTGCGAGGTTCGCTCCTGGTCCGTGTCCTCGTGACGCAGATGCAGCTCCACCGGCACGTTACGGCACACGGCAAGCTCGAGCTGGCGCGCCATGCAGTCAATCTGCACGTTATGGGGTGCCGGCGCGATATCGTCGTCATAGTCCATGTGGTAGTCCAGGCCGATTTCGCCAATACCGGCGCATAAGGGGTCATCGAGTGCGGCAACGACCTGTGCGTGAACGTCGTCGGTATAGTCCGGCGCGCCATACGGATGCACGCCGGCAAGATACTTGATCTGCGGGATATCCTGCATCGGCAGAATTTCGCGCACGAGCCAGTCGCTATAGTCCGTCACGCTGCGCTTGTCGGCGATGGGGTCGAGCATCGTCACCAACAGGTCGACGCCCGCGGCTTTGGCACGCAGGAGCGTCTCGGGCACATCCTTGCCCCAGAACGAAAGCAGATGTGCATGCGTGTCGGCAAGCGGCGCCAAGGGCACGGGACAAGCAACCGTCTTCTTTTTCTTGGTAAACGTCACGCGTTCGGCATTAAGCGTCATGGATTAGCTCCTGGGCCAGGCGGACAAAGTCGGCAACATCAAGCGTTTCGGCGCGCGTGGTGGATGCGATACCGCAAGCCTCAAAGGCGGCATCGAGCACGTCCTTGGCAAAGCCGTTGGCGCTCATGGAATTGCGGATGGTCTTGCGACGCTGAGCAAATGCAGCATCAATCACGCGGGCCACAAATTCGCGATCGAGCCCCTCGGGCACCACGCCGTCAACACGGTCGATACGCACGACGGCCGAGTCCACATGCGGCGCCGGCATAAAGCAGCGCGGCGGCACCTCAAAACGACCCGTAACCTGCGCATATAGGCCGAGCTTTGCCGTATAGCCGCCATAGGTCTTGTTACCCGGCGCTGCGGCAATGCGATCGGCAACCTCCTTTTGAACCATGACGACGGCGCGCTTGAGCGCGGGCATCGTCTGGAAGAACTGAAGGATGATCGTCGCCGCCACGTTGTAGGGCAGATTCGCGACAAACACCGTCGGCTTACCGCCCGCAACCTGCTCAATCTGCTCCGGGCCCACCTTGAGCGCATCGCCCATGATAAAGCGGAAGTTGGCATAGTCGGCGGCGTGGGCGTCGAGCACCGGCTCAAGCTCGGGATCGGCCTCGATCGACGTAACGCACGCCGCCTCCTGCAACAACGCAAGTGTCAACGTGCCGCAACCCGGACCCACCTCGAGTACGCGCTCGTCACCTGCAAGCTCGGCAAGCTCGCAGATACGCTCGATCACATGATTGTCGATTAGAAAGTTCTGGCCCAGGCGATGCTTAGTCGCAAGGCCAAACTCCTCTAGCAGCTCCCTGGTGGCCGTGGGGTTTGCCAAAGGCGAAGTTGTCATGTTTGCCTCCTTAGCATGATGGCGGCGTCTTGAAACAAAAGGGCATGGACCGTGGCGGCCATGCCCTTACAGCTAAACAGCAAATTGCCGATATGGCGCTCGCGCGGTCTCTACGCCAGACGCGGGAACAGCGGATCGCCCTTCTCGACGGGCTGACCGCCGGCAAGCAGGCCCCAAGTGCAAATGCCCTTGAGGTCGTCGCTCGCGGCCTCGCCCTCACAGGACAGACGGCGCAGGGCCTCGGCAGAAGTCTGGGGCATGAGCGGCATCAGCAGGTGAGCGGCAATGCGGATGGCCTCGAGCAGGTTGTAGATCACAAATGCCAGCTCGTCAGCCTTGGCCTCGTCCTTGGCAAGTGCCCAAGGCTCGGAGTCCTCGATGTAGTGGTTGGCGGCGTGGATGAGCTCCATGACCTCGTCCTTGGCTCCACCGTAATCGAGCACGTCCATCTTGGCCATGTAGCGGTCGACCAGACCATCGGCGATCTTTGCCAGCGGGTTGTCGAACGCATCGAACGATGCGGGCTTGGCGGGCGCGCAACCGTCAAAGTACTTGCCGCTCATGTTGAGCGAACGCGAGATAAGGTTGCCCCAGCTGTTGGCCAGGTCGGCGTTGTAGACCTGCTCCATGCGATCGAAGCTGATGGCACCGTCGGTACCGGGGACGACGTCGGTCATGAAGTAGTAGCGATAGCCCTCGACGCCCAGCATATCGATAACGTCCTGCGGAGCGATGGCGTTGCCGCGGCTCTTGGACATCTTCTCGGCCTTGCCAGTCTCGGCATTGCGCACGGTCAGGAAGCCGTGGGCAAAGACGTGCTCGGGCAGGGCCTCGCCGATGGCCATGAGCATGGCGGGCCAAATGACGCAGTGGAAGCGGATGATGTCCTTACCCACGATGTGGAACTGCGCGGGCCAGCGATAGGCCAGCTCGGCACGCGCCTCGTCGGTGTCGACACCGTAGCCGACGGCCGTCATATAGTTGAGCAGCGCGTCGAACCATACATAGGTCACATGGCCCTCGTCAAACGGGACCTGGATGCCCCAGTCAAAGCTCGTGCGGCTCACGGAAAGGTCGTTGAGGCCGCCCTCGACAAAGCTGCGAACCTCGTTCATGCGGAACGCAGGCTCGACAAAGTCGGGGTGCTCGTCATAGAGCTTGAGCAGCTTGTCCTGGAAGGCGGAAAGCTTAAAGAAGTAGGACTCCTCCTGCACGCGCTCCAGCGGACGGTGGCAGTCGGGGCACAGGTGCTGGCCGACGCTGCCGTACTCCTCATCGCCCTTCTGGACCTGCGTATCGGTGAAGTAGGTCTCGTCGGGCACGCAATACCAGCCATCGTAGCTGCCCTTATACAGGTAGCCAGACTCCTTCATGCGCTCCCACAGGTACTGCACGGCATGATGCTGGCGCGGCTCAGTGGTGCGGATGAAGTCGTCGTTGGAAATCTCGAGCTTGCTCCAAAGCTCCTTGAAGTGCGGAGCCTGGCTATCGGTCCACTCCTGCGGCGTCATGTTGTGCTTGGCTGCGGCCTCGGCAACCTTCTCGCCGTGCTCGTCCATGCCGGTCAGGAACTTGACGTTATAGCCAGCGGAGCGGCGATAGCGAGCCTGAACGTCGGCGATGATGGTGGAATAAGCCGTGCCCAGGTGCGGATCGGCGTTGACGTAGTAGATGGGCGTCGTGATAAAGAACGAAGGCTTGCTTTGATCCATGGGGTTTGTCCTCCAGAAAAACGTTGCATACAGGGGATGATTCTAGCGCAAGGGCTGGATATCCTCCATCTATTGCATATCGAGCACCATGGCATAGACATCGCGCTTGCGGCGCGAATACTTCTGAGACAGGCGCTTGGCCACCGCAGAGGCGGGCTCCCCCTCCTCGAGCGCGGCGCGGATATCCTCGCGCAGGGCCTCGTCGGGATCCGCTGCCGCGGCGCCAACCGGCACGATACCGGCCTCCTCATCCTCGCTCGGCGGCGCGATGACCAGTGCAATCTCGCCCTTTACCTCGCCGCGAGCACGCAGCTCCTCGGCAAGCTGAGCAGCGGGCCCACGCAAGACCTCCTCGTGCAGCTTGGTGAGTTCGCGGCAGACGGCAACCTCACGCTGGGGAAAGACCTCCGCCACGGCCTCGAGCGTCGCCACAATGCGATGTGGAGACTCGTAGAAGATGAGCGCGCCGGGCACCACGGCAAGGCGCTGCAAACGGCGCACGCGGTCGCCGTGCTTGCGACCCAAAAAGCCTTCGAAGAAGAAATGCTCGCAGGGAATGCCGGACGAAACAAGCGCCGTGACGCAAGCAGAGGGCCCGGGAATAACTTCGACGGGCACATCGGCCTCACGCGCCGCCTCGACCAGCGCCTGGCCGGGATCGGACACGCTCGGCATGCCGGCGTCCGAGGCAAAGGCGAGGGTCTCCCCCGCCAGCAGACGGTCGACCAGGCCGGCGGCGCGGCTGGCGATCACATTCTCGTCGCAACGGACAAGCGGCTTGGAAATGCCCAGATGCATCAGCAGCTTTGACGTCACACGCGTGTCTTCGCAGCAAATGGCATCGGCAGCGGCAAAGGCTTCGCCAACGCGCGGGGATAGGTCGCCCAGGTTGCCGATGGGCGTGCCGACCACATAGAGTTTGCCCGTATGGGCGCTGTTTTGCGTCATATCAACCTATTCAATCATGCCGCGCTCGAGCGTACCGAGCGCCGCGCGGGCGTCCCATGCTGCAATGCGCTTCTCGGTCTTCCACGTTTGGAAGAACCAACCGGCAGCCGGTGCAAACGAAGCCAGCTGGTTGGCGATAAACACGCGCTCATAGGCATTGCGTCCCTCGGGCGTAACCGACGAGTTGGCAAAGATCGCCGCGCCCGACCATTCGCCCACCAGCACGGGGAACCCTGCCGAAATTGCTTCTTTAAGCTCGCGCTTGTTGCGCGAGATCGCCGTCGTCAGCCCGCGGGGGCTCGTGATGTCGAGCGCATACTCGTCGCGGTAATGGTACAGGTGAAGGTCCATGTAGACGTTCTTGTACTTGGCGCCGCGCATAAAATGCTTCCACTCGCCGGGATGCCCCGACGACGAGAAGACGACGATCTTATCCTCGGGCATATACGAACGGACAAGCTCGTAGGCATCGCGATAGAAGTTGCGCAGGTAGTGGGCAGGAATACCATCCGTCATGGTAAAGAGACTCTTGCGGACGCTCATCTGTGGCGTGTCCAGCAGCTCAATGCCCAGCAGGCTCTCGGCCTCGCCATAGCGATCGGCCAAGCGCTCGAGCACATCGAGCGCGACATGACGGCCGTTGGTGGACGAATGCCACTCGGCAACAGCCTCCGGCGTGGTGGGCGAATCATTGGAATCGCCCTGGCCACCGGGCACCGTCGCCAGATCGAGCAGCACGCGGATGTCGTACTTGGCAGCCCACTCAATTGCACGGTCGATGTAGTCGACAACCGAGATGTAGGACGCGTCGGACTCCTGCGAACCAAAGGCATACCAGGGCACCGGCAGACGCACGGCATTGAGACCGATCTGCGCCATGCGGCGAAAATCGTCCTCACTCACAAACGTCTCGTAATGACGGCGCATGCGCTCATTATAGGCGGCGGTGCCCATGGCCTCCTGCAGCTCGGCCGCGTTGGATGCACCGGTCGCCGCGTATAGCGACGGGGTCACCCAAGGCTCGGGAATAAACCAGCCAGAGAGATTAACGCCGAGTATCCTCTCCATCACTGCCCCCTTCGGATCGTGCAGGCCAAACCTGCATCGTATTGCATAGGAAAAGTATCGTTTTGAGTATACCCGCGCGTGAGGACAGACGACCGAACGGTCTGTAAAGTGGCGCAAAAGCGGGAGGAATGTCTGGGGCGGGCACGCTGAGATGCGCACGCACGTCGGAAGTAAGCGCCGGAAAGCGCATCCCGCCTTCTCGTTCAATAACGGGATGCATTTTCCGCGGGTCCACATAAAAGAAAAGGACCCCTTTGCAGAGGTCCTAGTCAATTCAAGGTGGCGGGGAAGGGAATCGAACCCCTGACACGAGGATTTTCAGTCCTCTGCTCTACCAACTGAGCTACCCAGCCATTTGAGGTGTGCCTTGTTTCAAGGCTTGATTAGTATAACCAAGGACGCGCTCCGGTCAACCGAGAATTTGAAAAAAGTTTTTGAGCACGGCGCCAGCCACAAGGCCGACCCTATAGAACAGCACGTTAGAGACATCAACCCACCGCAAGAAGTTTTTCGCTCAAGGCTGCACGGGCAAACTCACTTGGCGTCATTCCTTCAGCCGCCGCCCGACGACGAATCGCCTCCTTCATCCCTAGGGGAATCTTGACCGATAGCGTTGCCGTCCCTTCGCTTGAGAGCGGAGGCCGCCCGTGCACGATCCCCCCAACGGTATGCTCGCCGTCCGGAAACCCGCCATGCTCGTACGACTCGCACCACGCGTCAATCATTTCATCCGTTACAACCTGACCATTGGCAGCCGTATACGCCTTGCTCATCATCGACCCCTCTGCCGAGCTTGCTCGATCTCTTGCCAGAATTTCTTCTGAACCGGAGACAGGGCATGAATAATGAGCCATCCACGAATTAGTTCGACTGCAACAAGTTCCACACTTCGACCATCTGGAAGCCATCCAATGGCAAGCCATCTCGGCGGCTCGTCCTCCGACTCGCGGCGAATGCACTCAGTAACCGCGAACCAGGCACCAAGCACTTGCTTTTCCGTCAAGTGTTTTTTGGCGTTGGGATGGATCTCAACATCCATGCATCTTCTCCTCCATCTTACCCAATTTCGTATGACGAAAGTCCGCTGTCGCCAATTCTTACGCCGGCACTTGTTGAAAGGCGGGAGGTGTAGCGAGGATTGAAGGGCGTTCCAGCACCGCCCAGGCACCGGGACAGGAACACATGCGCCAAGGACGGACGTTTTCGTAGCATGCGAGGATGCTGCCGTTGTGGTCGATAAAAGCAATGTCGATGGGGTAGGCCATAAAGCAGGTGTGGACCGAAGAGCAGCGTGGGAACGCCATGACGAGCGGCAACCCGTTGGCGGCAATCGGAGACCGTCCCAGCATGCCGCGCAGGCGCACGGCAAACGACTCCGCCACCACAAACTCGGCAGGCGCCCAACCCAGCCTGTTGAGCGCCCGCGCGTAGGCAATGTAGGATGAGGCCGCGGTCACATAACCACCCCCGGACGCCACGGATCGACCGTCACTGCGCGCTCGTGCGACAACTTTGCCGGTGCCCCCAGCGAAACGCCGGCGATGCTGAGCGAGCTCGGCCACGGCTCGTAGCGCATGGTACAGGTATAGGTCCTAAACGTGCCGGAGAGCGAAAGCAGACCGCCATCCGATGTCGTCGCACCCTGCTCGCTCGAGACCTCAATCTGCAAGTCATAGCCTTCCATGGCATGTTGGATCTGAGCCTGAACGGTCGCGGAGGCATCGATGGAGCTGTCGTCGCCCTCCCCGCTCGGCGCCACGGCATGCGCTAGCACGATATCGGGCACCACGCGATCGAAGCGCGCGACCGCGTCGGCAAAGACCATGACGTTGTACACGATAAGCGCCAGAACCAGCAGGACGGGCGTGACCACGGCCATCTCGACCGTCGCCTGGGCGCGCTCCTCGCACAGGCGCGTGCGGATGCCCATTACGACCCACCGCCCAAGGCACCCGCCAGCGTGGCGACATCGACGGTAAGTGGGATGGAACCGCCGCCGGGCAGCGGAATCTCCGCAAGCGTGAACACCGTGCCGCTGATGGTGCGCTCGACTTGATATTCCAGCGCCTCGCAAAGCGCCTTGGGATCGGTCACGCCCAGCGGAATACTTCGTAGCTTGTCCTGCGCATTAGAAAGACCTGTGATGTCAGACCCCGGGCTCTTGATGACGTTGGCGGTGTCGGTCAACACCGGCTTTCGCAGGCGCAAATCGCACGGTTCCAAGCCCAGCGCCGCCACGGACGCCGAAACGGTATCGCCGAGCCACGACGCAATGGAGCCCAGCGCGCCACTGTCCCCTCCCAGGTCATCGATCATCTCATCCATAAGCTCGTCGGCCGAGCCCTGGATGTCTCCGTATCCCACAAGCAGCCGTCCCCAAACATCCATGACGTCATCGAGTACACCGGCAACGCCACCCGAACGCTCCTCCAGCGTCGAGAAAAACCGCGAGAGAACGTTGTTCTGCGCCGTCGCGTCATCGGGCGCCAGCACCGCAGCAGAGATCGCGCCGCGATCGCCAAGCCTGACTGTCGTGTTAAACGAAGAGTTGAGCTCATCGGGGCTCGAGATGGCACCCGAAACCGCAAGGGCAACCACGCCATTGCGGCCGGGCGGGGCGATACGCGGACGCTCGCCCGAAAGCGCTTTAATGGCCTCGTCAAACGCATTGCCCGCACGGTCTGCCTCGTCCTCGGTCTGGCGCATGAGCTCGAGCTCTTTGTTGCGGCATTCGACGTAGTCTTCCAGAGCGCCTTTGAACTCATCAAAGTGGTACTCGAAGCCGTTTTCGATAGAAGTCGAAGGAGCCGCAACGGCGCCGAGCGACGAAACACCAAAATGGCATCTGTTGCATTTGTCCTGCCCGTCATAAGCAGCGACCGAGGCTAGCCCGCCTGGCGTCCCTTTCTTATAGTTGGGGCAGCTCGTTCCATAATGCAGATACGTTTTGCCATCGTTGGTACTAGTTGGCCACGCCGCATCGGTATAGAGTTCCGTCGCTCGCACCTCGTCAGTGTTGCGCGGCAACAACGGAATATAGGAAGTGGTCCGGTCTCCGTCTTCGGTTATATATGCGCGATTGACCTCTGCGCTCGCATAGGTATAGAACGCCTTGCGCGCCGCCGACTCCGCCTTCGTCTCGACGCTTGAGCCTTGAGGCGCCTCGTTTGCAAGGCGCAAGCGGTAATAGGCCTTCGCGCGATCGAGCGCCACTTGCGGCTCCCATGTGACGCTCGAGGCATAGTGCGGATTCTCAATATCCGAAAGCTTCGCCAAACTCCTCGCGCGTTCCCACATGCATGAGCAACTGCCGACCGAAGCCGGATCCGACCCGCCGCAATCCGCAAGCCAGGCGCGCTCTTTTGCTTTCGCCGTCTCCTCCGAGGCCTTCTGCAGCTCATCTGCTGCGCGTTCCAGATCTTTCGATGTGTCTTTAATGACATCGGTCGAGATCTCGGACCCCTCGAGCGCAACGAAATCCGACTCGGACGTCTTGGGCACGGCAAGCGCCGTACCGGTATAGGTCGCACCCTCGGTATCCTGCGCCGACACGGCCTGCGTAGCTCGCGCGGCAACCAGATACGGTAGAGCCGTCTCGATTTTCTGCAGGCCCTTGGAGGCGCTTTTGGCAAACTTATTGCGCGTTTTAATGATCTCGATCCCCGTGTCGACCATATCGCCCGCGGCAAGCTCGGCACCCGGAATAAGGATGGCGACCAAGCCGGTGCCGATCGTGGCAAACCCCGCTAGGCCCAAGCTCAATATGCTCGCATCCACCACTGTCGCAGCCGTATGGTAGGATGCCACCACATTGGCGCCTGCCAGCGCGCCGCTATCGGCAGCCGCCTGGGTGTCCCCCGCGCGCGACATGCTCCATATCGCTGCCGTCGACGAAAACAGCAACGTGAGCACCACCAAGATGACCACCGCAGAGGAGAGCGTGGTATAGGCACCGTCTTCGATAAACAGGTCGATCCCGGCTCGACCCATAAAGCCGCCTCGCTTGCAGCGAGCACGCGGTCGGCAACGGCCCGCAAGCCCCCTCGTCACCTTCAACAGGCAGCGCTTAATCCCATGCAGCAATCCATGAATCATAATCTCCCTCCAGCCACTCGGGACGCGATCGATACGAGACGTCGACCTTAAGCTCGACATAGCCGTTTTGGCCTGCGCTACCCATAGCCTGCGCAAACGCACCGATCACGGGCAGCGGTTTAACCTCGCCGGTAACGGAAACGGACGAGACGCCGCCCGCATCGGCCCGACCAAGCTCGATATCCCACGACAGGGGCCCGCCGGCATGGAAAATCGAAACGTCGGGAACCGCGGCAAGACGGCGGCGGGCAAACTCCTTAATATCCTCGTCATCCCCCACCGTCGTCGTGGTCATGAGCCGCGCGGTCTCGGCGGCGGCAGACTCCATGACCGCGCGTGTATAGAGCAGGCACACCGGCTGCAGCGCCAACAGGACGAGCGTCAGAAACGTCGGCAGTAGGAATGCCGCCTCGACCGTAGACTGAGCCCGGTCCTCGCGCGCAACATCAATACAGCACGATGTCCTTAGCACCCGCAGCAGCGTCGACAACCGATGTCGAGGTGACGCCGTGAGATGCCGTCCGCTCGACCAGCGCCGCCAAGCGCCCATCGGCACCGGCACGCCAAAGCCCTGCGATCGCCAGCACGATGGAAAGCAGTGCCACCGTGACGATGGCGTATTCGACCGTTGCCTGGGCAGATTCCTCGCACAGGACATAATGCATTTCACGACCCCTCCTTTGAGTTCGTTGTCTGCGGGGTCAGGCGGACCACGCGCAGGCAACACGAAGTATCACCAGCATCCGCGGCAACCGTCACCATATCGACCCAGCCGCGTCCGTCACGCACGATGGCGCCCCACACGTTGCCCTTGATGTCGAGATAGCCGCTCAGAGCAAGTTGCGCCGTGGGCACCTCGCGATAGGCACGCAGCATATCCGCCGCCGCCTCGGTCATCGGTCGGCGCTCGGACCATGCGAGACGAACAGCGACGGCATTGTTTGCAGATGAACCCGTTGCAGCGTCCGCTCGCTCGTCAAGTGCTTGCAAGAACGTTTGCGCCGTGACGGCGGCATTCGCATCGGCCGCGTCTCGCGCATCGTCTATTTGAGACGCCGCAGCCGAACCCGATCCCGCATCCGCGGCAGCCCCTAAACGTTGTTGCCGTGCTGCGTTAAGCCCCCAAACCGCCACTGCCACCGCCACGACCGCACAGGCGAGCACCAGCAACGCGCCGACGGGACGGGCGCCCTCTACAGGCTGTTGATGCCCTCGCTGATAGCGCTCCATAAATCTTGGACCTTGCCCTTAAATGCGACGATGGCAATGATGGCAATCACCACGAGCACACCGACTAGGATGGCGTACTCGGTGGTGCCCTGCGCGCTCTCCTCCCGCAGCAGTTCTTCGGCACGCTGGCGAGCGTGAATTGACTGGCAAAACGCCAAGCTCCAGACCTTGTCAACAACGTCAGTCATCGTATTCATGTATTCCTCCCTACATCATCCCGCCTGCTCCCAGCAGCGGGCCCAATATGGACAGAAGCAACGCCGGCAAGATGAGCGTGCCGGTGGGAATCAGCAGCTTGACCGGCGCACGCTCAATCTCGCGCTCGACCGCGGCGCGATGGGCCGCGCGAATCTCGCGACTTTGGGCCGCCAGCGTCTCGGCAAGCGGGGCACCGAGAGCAAGCGCCTGCCCCGCTGTGATGGCAAAGGTCTCGAGCGCCCGCACATCCAGGTCGCGCGCGGCCGCCAGAAGCTCATCCTCTCGCGTCCCTACGCCCACCCGCCATGCCATGCAGGCTCGCTCAAGGCGGAGCGCCAACGTCGATCGGCGATTGGCGCAAAAAACCTCAAGCGCCGCATCGAACGAAAGGCCGGCCGAAAGCCCCAGACGCACCACGTCGATCATCTCGGACACCTCGCCGAGCGACACCTGCGCCGTACCACCCGTGCCGAGCATGCCCCTCAACCGTGCTACCAGGACATCGGTCACCGATCGGGCAGCCGCAACAACCAGCAGCGCCTCGCGTTTGCAGACCTGGGCGATCTTGCATGCGTCCGCACGATTGAGCCCTGTCACGATAAACACGCTGAGCGCGCACAGGCATGCCGCGACCCCGACCAGGGCGCTCATAGCTCCACCCGCATAATGCGTCGGATGACCACCAGGGCGACGGCGTTGAGGGCAAGTCCCAGTACCACGGCACCGGCACCCGCCGGCGTTGCAAGGCCGCGGCGAAAGTCGGCCGAAAGCAACGCCAGCACCGCGCACATACCCGCCGGCATCGCCGAGACCATGTGTGCCGACATACGAGCCTGCGATGTCTTGACGTCCAAGCGGCGCTTGAGCTCAATGCGCTCCCCCACCATGCTCGACGCCTCGGACAACAGGTCGGCAAGCGGGGCACCGGTTCGCTGCGACACCTTGAGCGCCAAGGTGACAAGCGAAAGGCCGGGGGCATCGATACGGTCGAGTAGGTCATCCAACGCATCAGTCGCCGAGACGCCGCAGTCGATCGCCGTCGCCACGCGCAAAAACTCGGTATGCACCGGCTCTTGCGCGTGAGTTCCCACAAACCTCATGCCCTGGGCCAGCGAATGACCCGAGGCGAGCGACATAGAGAGCGCCGTAAAGGCCTCGGGCATGGCTTCTTCCACATCGTGTTGCTCGCGGCGACGGTCGAAAGTGTCGCGAGCGGCGCCTACGCCAAACGGCGCGAGCAGCCCCAGAACAAAGCCGATAGGCGACAGCGATACGACAGTCAGAACAATGCCGCAGACGCCACTCGATAGCAGCAAGCATGCCAGGCGCGCCTCATCATCCTCGACGACAAGGCCAAGGCGATGTGCTGGAATCAGCAGCGCCCAGGAGCGGGCAATCTTTTTTAGCAGGTCGTTTTCTACCAGCTCGCGCGGCAGCTTCTCGGCAACCGATTCAAGCACATGGCTGGCCAGCTCCGCCGGCGGCACGCGCGGCGCACGAGGCTCCGCCCCGCACGCCACCGCGGCAGAAAGCCCCGTCAAACCCCCTACGACGAGGGACACAACGATCTCCACTCGTCCACCTCCTCTTGCGTGAGCGTTCCCGAGCGCAGGCCCTCTGCGATAAACGGAGGCTCGCGATCGAGCGTCCAGGCGCGCGTGGCGGCATCGAACGTCACGTAGCGCTCAAGCTCCACGCCGCCCGACGCGCCGCGTCGCACCCCCGAATAGGAGGACACGAAACGCCTGCCGTCCGCATGACGCTCGGACATCACGATGCCGTCGAGCGCCATGGCAATCTGCTCCTCGATAAGCTCGCTCGGCAGATCGATGCCATAGCGCGCAAGCAGCGTCAAACGCACCACGGTCTCCTGCTCGGTGCCCGCATGAAGCGTGGTGAGCGATCCGTCGTGCCCGGTGTTCATGGCCTGCAGCATGTCGCAACATTCCGCACCGCGCACCTCACCCACCACAATACGGTCGGGACGCATGCGCAGGGCGTTGGTCACCAGATCGCGGATTGTCACCGCGCCCTCGCCCTCAATTGAAGCCTCGCGTGCCTCCAGGCGAACCACATGCGGGTGATGCGCAAACTTGAGCTCGGCGGAGTCCTCGATCGTCACGATGCGCTCGCCGGTGGATATCTCGCACGACAGCGCGTTGAGCAGCGTGGTCTTGCCCGATCCCGTGCCACCTGCAACCGCCAGATCTTGACGCAGCGATACCGCACACGACAGCAGCTGCGCATACCAAAGCGGTAGCGACCCCAGGCCCACAAGCTCGTCCAATGAACAGATGCGGTCTGAAAACTTACGGATGGTGAGGATTGGCCCATCGATCGCCACAGGCGGAATCACCGCGTTGACGCGATAGCCCGTCTTGAGGCGAGCGTTGACGATAGGGCTGCGCTCGTCGATGCGCCTGCCCAGCGGCGAGATGATGCGGTCGATGAGCACGCGGATTTGCTCATCGTCCTCAAACGCATGCTCGATGGGATATAAGACGCCGCCGCGCTCAAAGAAAGCCGAGCGACAACCGTTGACCATGATCTCGGTGACGGTGTCGTCCTCGATGAGCGGCTGCAGCGGGCCCAGACCCACCACGTCATCCAAAATCTCGTCAATGATGGTCTCGCGCTCGGGCGTCGCCAGGTCGGTCGCCTCCTCCACGTTGAGCGCCGCCTCCACCGCAGGACGCAATTCCGAGCGGGCACGCGCCGGATCGATGTATGCGCTGATACGCGCCACCTCGTCATAGCCCATGCGGTCCATCACGGCGCGTTTGGTGCGGCGCTTGACGGCACGGTGGCGTCCCGCATCAACAGGCACTGTCGCCGCGGCTGCACCGGCTTCCTTAATCCTTGTTTGCAGGCTCATCGCTGATCACCCTCGCGCGACCAGGGAAGGCGGATACGCGGGCGTTCGGTACGCGTTGCACGGTCGGCGACTATATCGCTCCAAGGGCCGACGGCGCACCCCAGTTCCACGAGCATCTCGCGCGTGGCCTCGCGCACGCTGGTCGCAAAAGCGCTCGTCTGACCCACTGCCTCGTCGGCGCGCCCAAACGCCATGAGCGCGGCGAGATCCTGCCCGCCATCGGCGATACGAATCTTGGAGCTCAACGCACAGGCAATCTCAAAGCGCATGGCGACGTCCTCGTCTGCCCCGCGCGCACCGAACCGGTTGAACACGGCGCTCATGCGCGTGCGCGGCACACCTACTCGACTTGCCAGTTCAATGACGCGCGACGCCGATGTCGCGGACGACACCGCAGCATCGCCAACGACCAGGCAACGGTCGCTCGCCGCCACCGCAGCCGCCACGGCGTCGCCCCAAAAGACCGAGGTATCGATAAAGACCACGTCGGATTCGCGACGCAAAACATCAAGCAGTAGCTCCACCGGACGTGCCATGAACTCGGCTTGCTCGGGCGCCGCAACGGGACCCCAGAGCGTAACGCCCGGCGCCACGCGCATCGATGTGGCTACGATATCCGGCTCGGTGAGCGCGCCCGCCGCCGCCGGCTCGATAAGTGCCGCCATATCGCGCGGAGCATCGACGCCTAACAAGTCGTAAAGGTTTCCAAACATCAGGTCCAGGTCGAGCACGGCGGCACGCAAGCCCAACAGCGACGATGTGTGTGCCATGGTGGCAACGATCGTCGACTTGCCGCAACCGCCCGAACCCGAAATGGCGCAGATGACCGGAGCTCGATGCTGCGGAGCGGCAGCGTCTGTCGGCGGCATCGGAGGCGGCGGGGCGGGCGTCGGCGACAGCGTCCCCGTCTCCCCCGCCGCAACCACACGCTGCGTCCAAGCCGGCATGGCGGCTTGTTCGGTCTGCAAGGCAGGCTCGTTCTGTGCAATCTGCTCATGCTGCATCAGCGACAACTCGCCGCACCCGGCAAAGCCCTCAACTTCGTCGAGCTCATCGGCCAGATTTACGCCGTGCACGTATCCCATATCTTCAGCCGGAACGTCATCGCCATACGGTACCGGCCCTCCAGCGTCATCGTATGCAAGGGGGTCCCGGGGGCGCCGACCATGCTCGGCTTCCGCTTTTCCATATTCATCAACACGCGGGCCTCTTGTAGCGCGAAGCGCCCCGGGTTCCCTATCAACAAAAGCATCGGGCTCAATCGTCATGCGCCGATCGGAATCAACCGTTCCCTCGCCCGTGCGCCCGTTGCCGCACAAACTGTGCGCAGCGATGACCTCGGTCGCCCCCGCGCGAAACAGCCCTTCGATATCCGACGGGTCGAGCGTCTCGATCAACACGACGACGCGACTCACACGGCCCTCGGCCGTCAGGCGTGCAACGGTCTTCCGCACGTCTTCGGTATCGAACAGAGATGCCGCGATGATGGCGGCACCGCGGCGCGAGGGAAACGCCCGCGCCATGGATACCAGCCCGTCCAGATCCCCCACGCGAAGCACCTGTGCGCCCACATCGCGACCCTCGACTTCCTGCTGTAGCAGCCCGTAATCGCCGCACGCGCAGCACGCAAGCCAGATCGCCTTCATCACTCGTCGCCTCCGCTCTTTTTGCCGCGCGCCGTGGCGGGAATCGTCAAGCTGACCGTTCCCTTTCCCGAGGCTCCCAGCAATTCCTTGACATCTTCGGGGTCTGCCGCCAGCGTCACCCACTCGATCTTGCCTTCACGCGTGGTGCCGGCATCTTCGCTGGTATCAATCACGTACGCGCCGCACAAACGATCGGTCACGCCATCTTTTTGCACGTACACATCCACATAGCTGCCCACGCCCGTGGCGCCGCCGACCGAGTGCTCGGCATCGACCGCCACCGAAACGGCAACCTTGCCTTTAGGCACCTCGAGCTTGTGGCTCTCGGCCTTGGTGTAGACATTGCAAATCACGGCGTTTTTGGGAATGCGCGAGGTCGTCACGTCGCCGCGCACCTGACGCAGCTCGGTCGCCGCATCACGCGGCAACAGACTCGCCAGCCATTCCTGAGTTATGACATTGGTCTCGTCGAGGGTCTCGCCCGCATCGATATCGCGCGCCGCGACGCACACCTCAACGCGGTCGCCGCCGTATTTTGCCAAAGTCTCGGCCTGGGCCTGCTCGGCTTGCGAGCGGATCGACGAGCCGTAGACCATGCAGAGCGCCGCGGCAAGCACGCCCGCGACCAGACTGATGGCGATGCGCTTGCTCTTGTTCACGGCCGCTCCTCTCAAGGTAGCACCGGGCAAATGCCCGTACCACCATTGTCTGGGCGACCAGGGCGCAAAGCGGCGCAATCGCAATCTTGGTTTTACGTGTCAAACCAATTGCTGACCAAAAGCTGACCAGCCCGTCAAGCTCGTGGCAAGGTTTTGGTCAGAACGTCGGCAAAACGCATATTTCGAGGCGCTTTGGCAGCAAAAAAGCCGCCTCCCAAGCAGTTAGGAGACGGCTGTCATAGGAAAATTCAATTACAGATGGACATCGGGGTCGAGCATTTGGGCACTCACGCGCATGGATGACGCCAGGTTTTGGAACGTCTCCAGGCGCAGGCTGTCGATCTGTCCCGCGTCCTCGGCCTCGCGAACGGCGCAACCCGGCTCGTGAGTGTGCGTACAATCGCCAAACCGGCACGCACGCGACGCCTCGACGATCTCAGGGAAGGCACGCGCCAGACCCCGCTCATGCCCCACAAGCGGCAGGCTGCGCAGGCCCGGGGCATCGGCGATCACGCCGGCGTCGCCCGGCAGCGCCACCATCACGCGCGCAACCGTGGTGTGGCGACCCTGGTCATCACGCTCGCGCACGCCGCCAGTGGCCAGTGCATCGTGGCCCAGCAGCGCATTGAGCAGCGTCGACTTGCCGGCGCCCGACTCGCCCAAGATCATGGCACAGCTCCCAGCCGGCACGCAGGCGCGAACCTCGTCCAGGCCGAGGCCCTCGGCAGAAGACGTCACGATCACGCGCACGTCCGGACCCACCAGACGGCGCACGCGGTCCAGATCGCGCTCGAGCTCATCGGCCTCGCAGCGGTCGGCCTTGGTGAGCACCACCACCGGCTCGGCATCGCAATCGAGCGCCAACACCAGTGAGCGCGCCACGCGATCGAGCAGCACCTCGCCGGCGCCGAGCGCCTGCACGATCAGCACGCTGTCAACGTTAGAGCAGAGCACCTGGCGCTCCCCGCGGGCACGGCCGCGCCAGCGCTCAAAGCTCGTACGGCGCGGCAGTACGCACTCGATGACGCCCATGTCGTGCCCGGGAGCACGGCGAACCGCCACGCGGTCGCCCACGGCGGGCAGCAAGACCTCGTCCTCGCCACGCGACTTGGCAAACCCTACGGCATGCTCGGCACGAAACGTGTCATCGGCAGTCGCCACCAGCGGAAACCCGCGGTCCAGGCGCACCACGGCACCGAGCTGCATCTGCTCGGGCTCCTCGGCCTGGGCGCAAAAGTCGTCAAATGCAGCCTGCTGAGCCGCATCGACCGGCAGGTCATCGAACGCCGGAACATCCCGCAGCGCGTCAAGCCCCGGCACACTCGCCAGCAACTCCTCAGCAGACGCAGGGGCTTCGGTCGCAAGCTTCCGACGACGGTCACGCTTAGCCCGCGCCCCCGTCGTCTTTTTCTTCGCCTTAGCCTTAGCCTTAGCCACAAACGCCTCCCAGCACCAAAAATCACAACTGAGCAGGTATTTTAAATCAAAAAGAGCTGGCCGGGCAAAGCCCGACCAGCTCACACACTTTCCCTCAGCCCTTTATCATCCGCACGGGAGAAAAGTCAGCAAGGATACCGCAGGGCCCGCCCGCCGGGAGGGGTTTCCTAAGGGCACATCCTTTATTCAAAACGAGCGGCCGAGCAATTGCTCGGCCGCTCACCTTCTTTCCCTCAGCCCTTTTTCATCCGCGCGGGAGAAAAGCCAGCAAGGATACCGTAGGGCCCACCCCGGGAGTGTTTTCTTCTGAGCGATCCCGCAGCGCGAAGCGCGAGGACCAGCGAAGAAGAAAACACGCAGGGGCGGGCCCGGACAGGTTAACTTACTCCTTCTCGACCGCGCGCATGATCGCCTTGTAGATCTCCATCAGCGGGATGATCAGGAAGGCCAGGCCCAGCGCGGCAAGAACGCCCTTGAGCTCAAGCGTCACAGGGCCAAAGAACATCTCGGCAAGCGTCGGCTGCACGGTCACGATCACCGTCAACACCAGTGCCAGCGCGGCAGAAGCCCACAGCCACTTGTTCTGCTTCTTCATGGTGAACAGCGACGCACGACGGCTGCGCATATTGAAGCAGTGGAAAATCTCGACCATGTTGAGCGTGATGAACGCCATCATCACGCCTTCCTCGTCGGCATTGCCGGCGATCATATCGGCGATGTGGATGTAGCCCATGTCAAAGTACACGCCCACAAAGAAGCTCGCCAGCACCAGCACGGTGATGATCAGACCCTGGACCACGCAGTCCAGGCCCATGTGACCGGCAAAGACACCGTCCTTGGCGTTGCGCGGCTTGCGCTTCATGATGTCACCCTCGGCATCCTCCATGCCCAGCGCGAGCGCGGGGAAGCAGTCGGTGACCAGGTTCACCCACAGCAGCTGCACCGGCTGGAAGATGGTAAAGCCGATGAGCGTGGCGATAAACACCGAGAAGACCTCGGCAAGGTTAGCCGAAAGCAGGAACTGGATGACCTTACGAATGTTGTCGTAGATACGACGGCCCTCTTCGCAGGCACCGATGATGGTGGCGAAATTGTCGTCGGCGAGCACCATGTCGGCGACGTTCTTGGTGACGTCGGTACCGGTGATGCCCATGCCCACGCCGATGTCGGCGCGCTTGATGGACGGGGCGTCGTTGACGCCGTCGCCCGTCATGGCCACGATCTGGTCGCGCGACTTCCAAGCCTCGACGATGCGTGTCTTGTGCTCGGGTTGGACGCGGGCGTACACGCCGTAGTCCTCGATGTGCGCGTCGAGTTCCTCGTCGCTCATGCGATCGAGGTCGGCACCGGTGATGGCATGGTTGCGATCGGTGACGATGCCCAGCTGCTTGGCGATGGCCACGGCGGTGTCGATGTGGTCGCCCGTGATCATGACGGTGCGAATACCGGCATCGTGGGCCTCGCGGATGGCGTCGGCGACCTCGGGGCGGACAGGGTCAATCATGCCGGACAGGCCGCAGAAGACCAGGTCGTGCTCGAGCGCAGCGGGGCTGCAGTCGCTCGGGACCTCGGTGTAGGTGCGGCTTGCCAGCGCCAGCACGCGCAGGGCCTCGTCGGCCATGGCCTTGTTGGCTGCCACGAGCTCGGCGCGGCGCTCCTCAGTCAGGGGGACGACCTTATCGCCCTCGTAGATATGGGTGCACAGGCCAATCACCACGTCGGGCGCGCCCTTGGTGTACTGCTCGTACTCGCCGTCCAGGGTCTCGACGACCACGGACATCATCTTACGGCCCGAGTCGAACGGGGCCTCGCCCACGCGCGGGTGCTCGGCAGTCAGGCCAGTAAGACCAGCTTTGCCGGCATCATTGACAAGTGCACACTCGGTCGGCTCGCCCACGGCCTCGCCCAGGTCCTCGTCCCACTGGGCATCGGAACACAGCGCCATACCGGCCAGGAACTTCTCCTTGGGCGCAGCGAGCTCGTGCTTGACAACGGTCATCTTGTTCTGGGTAAGCGTGCCAGTCTTGTCGGAGCAGATGGTCTGCGTGCAGCCAAGGGTCTCGACGGCAGAAAGCTTGCGGATGATCGCCTGGCGCTTGGCCATCTTGGTCACGCCGAGCGAAAGCACGATGGTCACGACGGCAACCAGGCCCTCGGGAATGGCGGCGACGGCAAGCGAGACGGCGACCATAAAGGTGTCGAGCAGGGCAGTCGGGTCGGTAAGGACGTTGCCCACGCCGTGACGGATGATGTCGACGCCAAAGATGACGACGCAGATGACGATAACCATAATGGTAAGGATGCGGCTGAGCTCGGCGAGCTTCACCTGCAGCGGCGTGAGCTCTTCCTTGGCCTCGGCCAGGGCGCCAGCAATCTTGCCCATCTCGGTATCCATGCCGGTGCCGACCACGACGGCGCGACCGCGGCCGTACACCACGGTGGAGCCCATGTAGCACATGTTCTTGCGGTCGCCGAGCGGCACGTCATCGGTGCCCGCGGCGAGCTCGATCACGTTGGCGTGCTTCTCGACCGGCACGGACTCGCCGGTCAGTGCGGCCTCTTCGATCTTCATCGTGGCGCTCTCGAGCACGCGGCAGTCGGCCGGGACGGAGTCGCCCGCCTCGAGCATGATCACGTCGCCGGGCACGAGCTCGGCGCTCGGCAGGTGCACGAGCTTGCCGTCGCGCAGCACCTTGGACTGCGCCGCGCTCATCTCCTGCAGGGCCTCGAGAGCCTCCTCGCTTTTAGCCTCCTGAACCACGCCCAGCACCGAGTTGACGATAACGACGAACATGATGATGGCGACGTCGGCAAAATCGGGCTCGCCCTTGACCATGCCCGTGAGCGCGCTGATGACGGCGGCAACGATCAGCATGATGACCATGGGGTCAGCCATCTGCTCAAAGAAGCGCTTCCACAGCGGCGTCTTCTCGGCTTCCTCAAGCTTGTTAGGGCCTGTCTTGGCGAGGCGCGACGACGCCTCGCCGTTGCTCAGGCCGAGGTTCTCATCGACACCTTGGTCGCTGAGCACCTCCGCCGCGGCGGACAGGTATTCCTTTTGCATATAGAGTCCCCTCCTGGGATTCGGGCCACTCAGCAGATTGATGCCCGATCATAATTCCCAGGAGAAGGGCAAGGGCTCATCAAGGCTGCCGTGCTGAGCGGCAGTTGATAGTGGAGCTATGGTACCCCAAAGCGACGCGTCTAGCCAAAACATTCCATCTGGAAACACGGCACAGGCGCAACGGTGCAGACAGTGTGATGCTCAAGATTGGTAAAACGTTTTTTCTTCGGCGCATCGTCAAACTGAAATATCGCCCGGATAGCAGCGGTCAGAACGGTTGATAAAGTTTTTTCATATACCGTTTTTACCGCAAAAAATGAACTTCTAATTCGGCATACGGTCGATTTTTGGGGGTGTTCGGTCGTCATTTCGTTATAATCATCTCAGTTTTATTTCTTATGGTTTATCTATCAGCGCAAGACGATGTCAGATGGAGGTCTGAATGTACAAGCGCACTAAGATTGTATGCACCATGGGTCCCGCCTGCGATAGCGACGAGACCATCCGTGAGATGATCAAGGCGGGCATGAACGTCGCCCGTTTTAACTTCTCGCACGGATCCTACGACGAGCACCACGGTCGCATCGAGCGCGTCCGTCGTATTTCCAAGGAGCTCGGTCTGCCCGTCGGCATCCTGCTCGACACCAAGGGCCCCGAGGTCCGCACCGGCCTTCTGGTCGATGGCAAGAAGGTTGCCGTCAAGACCGGCGATAAGATCGTCGTCACCGCTCAGCCCACGTCCGAGGATTTCCACGGCACCGCTGAGCACATCTCCCTCGACTACCTGGCTCTGCCCTCCGAGGTCGAGAAGGGCTCCCTTATCCTGATCGATGACGGTCTGGTTGCCCTCGAGGTCGAGTCCGTCGACGGCCAGGACATGACCTGCGTCGTCAAGAATGACGGCCTGATCGGCGAGCGCAAGGGCGTCAACATGCCCAACGTCAACATCTCGCTGCCCGCCATCACCGAGCGCGATCGTCAGGACATCCTCTTTGGCCTGACCGAGAACATCGACTACATCGCCGCTTCCTTCATCCGTGACGGCGAGTCCGTCCGCGGCATCCGCGAGCTTTGCCGCGAGAACGGTGGCGAGCACGTGACGATCTTCCCGAAGATCGAGTGCGCCCTGGGCGTCGAGAACTTCGACGAGATCCTCGAGGCTTCCGACGGCATCATGGTCGCCCGTGGCGACCTGGGCATCGAGATCAAGCCCGAGCTCGTTCCGCACATCCAGAAGGAGATCATCGCCAAGTGCAACGCGGCCTACAAGCCCGTTATCACCGCTACGCAGATGCTCGACTCCATGCAGCAGAACCCGCGCCCGACGCGCGCCGAGGTTGCCGACGTTGCTAACGCCATTTACGACGGCACCGACGCCGTTATGCTCTCTGGCGAGTCCGCTGCCGGTAAGTACCCGGTCGAGGCCGTCAAGATGCAGGCCAGCATCGCTCTCGAGACCGAGAAGTACCTCCCGGCCCACGCTCCGCTCGAGGTTCCGGCCGATGCTCACGGCACCCGCGTCGTCAACAACGTTGTGGGTATGTCCGCTGTGAACATGGCCACCACCGTTGGCGCCAAGTGCATCACCGTGCCGACGACCACTGGTCGTACTGCCCGCCTGATCTCGCACTTCCGTCCCAACATGCCGATCTGCGCGTTCTCCCGCCACGAGTGGGCCGTCCAGCAGATGATCATGTACTGGGGCGTCATCCCGCACCAGGCAGAGATTACCCAGGGCACCGTCAACGGCACGATCGTCAAGGCGATCGAGACCGCTAAGGAGCTCGGCTACGTCAAGACTGGCGATTTGACCGTCGCTACCGCCGGCGATCCCCGTATGAGCGTCCAGCTCGAGGACAAGGTTTCCTCGACCAACGTCGCTTACGTCGCTCAGGTGCGCTAAATCGCACTTGCAAGCAGATTTGCATTGCAAAGGGGCCCGGAAGGCTTCGCCTTCCGGGCCCCTTTTCTGTGCCATTGCCGGCACGCGGCAAAACACGCACTCATTTCTTTGCCAAAAGTGCGTAATCCACCCTTCGAGGCCCAAAAAATAAAGTCCCAAGCGCTAAAAGTGTTCGCCCGGTGGCAAACCCGCACCTTGACCGACGCTGCTAAATCGTTTTAGCAAGGTCAAAATCGACCGCGTTTTCGGAAGTATGCGGCAAATTCTGGAACCTCCGAGCACACCCTGTTTTTTCGCAACAAAATGCCTGATAAACTAGCCTCAAAAGCCAGGTCTGCTCATAGGGTTCAGATTTTGCCGCATACTTCCGGATTGACGCTGGCATCACTCGCTTCAAAGAGATGATTTCGGCCAGGAGGGCATTATGGACCTGACGCTTTGTGGGCAATCCGCCTTTAACTACTTCCGCATCCCGCCGCAGGTATTAGGCCTTTACCCCGCCATTAGCCTTGGCAATATGGATCGCAGATGTTGCGGCCTCGGAAGTCATGCAGTTGTAAAAGACCTGCTTCACGCACCGCTTCACAGGCTTGTATTCACTCGGGCACAATCCGGATCACGTAGCTTGTTCAAGTCGCACCTCCTGACCCAGGAACCACCTCCGGGGTCGTTTAGGCAGACTGAGCATGGATTTGATGTCACGTCCCCGGAGTTCACACTGCTCAGCCTTGCCACGCAGGTCTCACGCAACCAGCTACTCATGGCTTGCTACGAGATGTGCGGCTCCTTTGCAGTGTTTAAGCCCTGCGAGCGAACGCACCAACAACTCGATGAAGCTATTTCGCTTAAGCTCATTCCACCCGACTGCGGCTGGGAGCGTGTTAACGACACCAAGGGCAATGACACCAACCTGTGGAAGCGCCCACCGCTCCTCAGCGCAGCGGATATCGCCGCGTTCGCCAAGCAGGCCGCAGGCCTGCGCGGCGTTAAACAACTGCGCTGGGCGGCCGAGCACATGACGGGGCAGACCGCCTCGCCCTTCGAAGTACAGACTTCCATGCTTGTCTCGCTCCCCCGCAACGAGGGCGGCATGGGCATCAACATCGCAAACAACGTGCGCATCCCACTCAGCGACGCCGCGCGCTCACTGTATGACAAAACCTGCTGCTACGCCGATATCCTCATCGAAAGTGCCACCAACAGCATGGGCGTCATTCTGGAATGCCAAGGCCGCTCCGCCCATGACAGCGAAGCCGCAAGTCTCTCCGATGCCGAGCGCACCACCGCCCTCACAAGCATGGGCTATGACGTTATCCAGATAACCTATGAGCAAATCAAGGACACAAAGAGCTTTAACAACATCGCCGAGCTCATTCATAAAAAGACGGGACTCCCCTACATCCCAAAGACCGATCAGGAACGCACCACCGAAGATGCCCTGCGACGGGAGCTGTTGGTCAATTGGGATGAACTGTTCTCCGTTAAGCCGGCCGGCTAGCAGCTAGCGATCAGGGGGACTGCAGGAACGTCAGGTGCAGCAACGCGAGCCGCAAAGCCTGCCTCGGTTAGCTCGACGACCTCGGTAAACGTTGCATCGAAAAACTCCTCGGTTAACAGGCGATACGGCGGATGATCGGGCTCGCCGGGGTTTTCGCGTACAATCTCGTGCATGACGCCGATGGTCTTGAGCACATACTCCTTATGGATGGGATACTGCCCAAAACGCGTCGCAGCGGTATACAGGCGATCGGTCGCGCGCGGGATGGAGACAATGCCCAGCGTCTTGCCAAACCAGTCAAAGTCGCCTTGCTTTTTAATGCGGAACTCCTCACACGGCTTGCCGCCGTGCGCCTCCAGGTACTGATTCACACGCGTGTTCCATACGGTATCGGCCACCAGATGCGACCAGACGCCCAGCGTCAAATCGAGCAACGACTGCGCCACATCTTCGGACGCAAGCGAGAACTCACAGGCGCCGGGACCGACAACCGGCTCGGCATCCTTGTAGCGCTGGGGATAGTGCACGCGGTTCAGCCGCTCGCGTTCCTCGATAATCGAGGTCGCCGCGGCCGGCGCACCGGTGGGCGAACTTTTAAGCAACGGTGCCACATAGGTATCCCAGAACTCATGCTCACGAGGCTTAGGGATGGGCTCAGGCTTGGCAAAGTGCGTAATGCGGTACGGAATGGGATCGGCGATGCCAGGGACCATATAGCCCACGAAGATATCCGGAACCACGCAGCCAAACAAAAAGGCATTGCGGTCGCGCACGCTCTTGGCAAGCGCACCGGTGCGCTCCAGCAAACGCTCCGTCTGAGCGATATGAATGTTCCAGCTTGGCATAGCCACCCCCATAAAAACCTGGATAACTATACCATCACGGCAAAGCCACGCGGGCAGCTACGCACGCTCTACGCAGCAACTAGTCCGTAGCACCGCTTTCGGTTCCATACGACGACACCGGCGCCTCGACCACATGGTGATATCGATCGATATAGATGGCACGGGCACCCAGGCGTCGCACCAAATCCTGGTGATGTGTGCTCATCAAGACCGTCTTACCGGCAGCGACGTAGGCCAGCAAGAAGTTGACCACGATGTCGCATGAATCCTCGTCGAGTCCATTGGTGGGCTCGTCGAGGACCAATATATCCGGGTTCATCGACACCACCGCAGCCAGCGCAACGCGCTTCTTTTGCCCGCCCGAGAGCTGGTAGGGAGAGGCGTCGGCAAGGTCGGCAACCTGGAACAGCCCCATGGCATCGCGCACGCGGCGCTCGAGCTCGTCTGTCGGCAGTCCCATCTGCGCGGGACCAAAAGCAACTTCCTCGCCCACCGTAGCGCAGAACAGCTGGGCGTCGGCATTCTGGAACACAAAGCCCACGCGCTGATGAAAACGCTGAGCGGCCGCGGAATCCTTTAGAAACGCCGCATCAATCACATGCCCGTCAAACAGGTATGCCCCTGCGTCCGCGAGTTCAAGGCCGTTAATAAGGCGCATAATCGTCGTCTTACCGCAGCCGTTGGGACCAAGCAGGGCAACGAGCTCCCCGCGATCGACCTGCAGCGACACGCCATCGACAACCGCATGCCCCGCATAGGAAAACACCACGTCGCGAAACTCGATGAGCGGCGTGGTCTCGGCGCCGCCCGCACCGTTCGTGCCCGCCGCACTCTTCATATCGATCGTCAAAACGTCGCCCTTCCCTATTTGCATCCCCAGCCGAAACCAGCAGCGCCTACAACACGGCGCACAACACTGCCAGCAGCGCCACGCCGGCCACATAGACCGCATCGCGCCAGCCAAACCCGGCGCGCGCGGGCGCCGGATACGCACCGGCAAAGCCGCGGCACAGCATAGCCTCGTCCATCGCGCGGCTGCATTCCATCGCCTTGATAAAGGTCATGCCCATGATACCCGCGATCGAATCGGTACGCGAAAATCCCTCAGGCGCACGGCCAACGCTGCGCAGCATGACCGATTCACACAGATCGTGCGCCGTGCGACCCAGCACCTCGATATGCTTGAGCGCCATATCAAACGTAAAGATAACTTCGTCGGGTAGATGCAGCATCTTAAGCGCCGCCGACATTCGGCTCCACGTGAGGGTCCACGAAACGCCCAGCACGAGCGTCACGTTAATGAACGTCTTGAGCGCAATCTTGAGCATGGCGCCCGCGGCAGAAGCGTCCAGCAGCAAGGCGGGCAGCGCCAGAACCACGGCAAACCCCGCGGCAGCCAACGCCGGCACAAAGGTTGCCCGCAGCCCGCGTACGGGGCGAACAGCAACGAGCACCAGTGCGATAGCCGCCATCAACATGAGGTACAGCGGGCTCTGCGTCAGACACACGCACAGGACGCAAACGAACATCCCCACCAGGCGCACCGGAGCCGAAACGCAAGAAAGGGCGCGGTCGACCATCGACCCGCCCTCGTGCGCGCCTCCACCCAGGCGAACCCGCTCAAGCAGGCTCGCCAGGTGCAGGACGTTCTTTTGCATCACGCGATGACGAGCGCCCGTGGGCTCGTATCGCTCCTCGACCGCAAGCCAGCTAGGCAGCTCGGCTATTGCCATGAGCACCGCTTTCCTTGACCGTCAACGAGACCAGGCGGAATGCAATGGTAAGCACCGCCACGCCAATCACGCCCGAAAGAATATACATCGCGGCCTGGCCGGCAAAGCCAAGGCCCTGCTCCTCGGAATAGGCCTGCAGGTAATCGCCCGTGGGCAGGGCATCGGCAAAGGTCGGGGTATCGAGGCCGACCGAAGCCCGCAGGCTGTCGTCGCCAGCCTCCTGAACCGCAGTTGCGGCGCCCTCGGCGTCCCACTCACCCCAGGCGTCACCGGTGGCAAGCAAGCCGAACGGCGTAGCCACGACAAGCACGGCGACCAGAATGAACGTGGGAATCAGGGAAGTCTTCTTGGCAGCGCCCTCGGCAGCAAGCTGACCATCGACGGCCTCGGGCCCGACGATAACGCTCGGCGCCGTCTTCTTAATGAAACCGTAGATGGCGGCCGTCGCCACGCCCTCGACGAAACCGGCAACCAGCATATGCGGAATCATCATGGCAGGGATTGCAATAGACAGCGGGAAGGGGCAGTACAGCGGCGCGCCCGAAGCGTTGGTAAAGAGCATCGGCTGAATACCAAACTCGATTGCCGCGCACAGGGCCGCCAGGCACAGGCCGACCCAGCCGCTTACGATGGTCGAAACCGAGGTGCCCCAGCTCTTGTCGTGCAAACGGCTGTTGAGCGCACGGAACACGATAGCAGCGGCAAACGGCAGCACGAAGGCCATGTTAAAGCAGTTGGCGCCAAAGGACAGGATGCCGCCGTCACCAAACAGCAGCGCCTGCAGCGCCAGCGCGACCGAAACCGCGATGGCAGCGGCCTCGGGACCCAGCAGCAGCGCGATGAGCGCGCCGCCGACGGCGTGGCCTGTGGTGCCGCCAGGCAGCGGCACGTTGAACATCATGAGCAGGAAGGAGAACGCGGCGCAGATGCCCAGGAACGCCATGTGCTCGCGATCAAGCGTGGCGCGCACCTTTTTGATGCAGTGGATCCAAACGGGCACCATCGCCACCGCCATAACGGCATCGGTCTGCGGGGACAGATAATTATCTGGAATGTGCATGTACGCCTCCCGGTTATCGGCGCACGGAATTGCAACGCCGCTTGAATCACCTTTCCAGTGTTACGTAATGTCAGATTCGTAACACGCCGCGGGCTATCATAGCAAAACGGCGCACTGCCGACAAAGCAGCACGCCCTTATGTAATGCGCGTGTCATATATGCAGGCTCAGCAGCGCCTTATACCGGGCATAGCAGTCACGTAGGATTCGGCAGCAGCCACCGCTGACCCATACCCCAGCGCAGGACCTAGCCGCGGACCTCGCCGTTTACGCCCTTGCACACCTTGGTGACGATCTTCTGGTGCGCCTTTTCGACCTCTTCGCTGGTGAGCGTGTGGTCGTCGGAGCGATACGTAAGCGCAAAGGCCATGGACTTCTTGCCCGCTCCGATGCGGATGGGATCGCGGTAGACGTCGAACAGACGCACGCCCTCGAGCAGCTTGCCGCCGGCACTCGTAATACGGCGCTCAAGGTCCTCGCAGGTCACAGTGTTGTCGACCACGATAGCAAGGTCGTGCTCAACAGCCGGGTACTGCGAGAACTCGCGGTAGTTCTCCTGGTTGCGGGCGCCCTTGATCAGCTTGTCTAGGTCGAGCTCAAAGGCAACGACGACCTCGTCGATGCCCATCGCCTCGCGCGCCTCGGGGTGGATCTCGCCAACCCAGCCCAGCACGGTACCGCCCGAGAGCACCTCGGCAGCACGACCCGGCTGCAGGAAGGCATAGCTCTCGCCCTCGACGGGACGGAAGCGAACCTTCTCGATGCGCAGCTGGGCAAGCAGCTCCTCAACGATGCCCTTGCCAAAGAAGAAACGCAGCTTGCGGTACTTCATGTTCCAAGACCGCTCGCTCCACTGGCCCGAGAGCACGCCCGCCACGGACTTGGTCTCCTTGGGCAGGCTGGCGTTCTCGCGACCGTGGAACAGACTGCCGACCTCGTACAGATGCACGTTGGGCGTGCCATGGGCCTCGTTGTAGGCCACAGACTGCAGCAGACCCGGCAGCAGCGAGCGGCGCATCTCGGTCTGCTCGGCCACCAGCGGGTTCATGAGAACCACGGGGCAGCCGCGGCCCTCGGTGGACATGCCAATCTTCTCCAGGTCGCCCGGGGCAGCAAAGCCAAAGGTCGTGGTCTCGTTGAGGCCACAGGCGCGCAGGATCTCGCCGACCTTGCGGGTAAGCTTCTGCTCGCGCGTCAGACCGCCGATGTGGTTCTTGGCAGCCGGAATGGTCGCCGTCACACGGCCCATGCCCCATAGGCGCAGGACCTCCTCGATCAGGTCGATCTCACGCGGCAGGTCGGGACGGAAGCTCGGCGGCGTGACCATAAAGTCCTCGCCGTCGCGCTCGACGGTGCAGCCCAGGCGGGTGAGCGAGCGCTCGATAAAGTCGGGCTCGATGTCGGCACCGCAGATGGCGTGCACGCGGGCCAGGCGCAGCTTGATGCTGTCGATGGTCTTGGGCGCGGGGAACACGTCCACATAGCCGGGGGCGACCTCGCCGCCGGCGATCTCCTCGATGAGCGCGCACGTCACATTGGCGACGTCCACGCAGCCGCTCTCGTCGACCTGGCGCTCAAAGCGAATGGAGGCGTCGGAGATCAGCGACAGATCGCGGCTGGTGTGCGAGGTGCGACCGGCGTTGAAGCAGGCGCTCTCGACCATCACATCGACGGTATCGTCCTCGATCTCGGAATCCATACCGCCCATGACACCGGCCAGCGCCACGGGACGCTCGCCGTCGGTGATGAGGCCCATGCCGGCGTCGAGCACGCGCTCCTCGCCGTCGAGAGTCGTGAACTTCTCGTCCTGCTGGGCGGCGCGAACCACCACGCGACGCCTGCCCTCGCGCTCGGCAAAGGTGTCCAGGTCAAAGGCGTGCAGCGGCTGACCGGTGAGCATCATCACGTAGTTGGTGATGTCGACGATGTTGTTGTGCGGGCGCACGCCCAGGGCGTTAAGGCGCTTGACCATCCAGTCGGGCGACGGGCCGACCTTCACGTTGCGCACGATGCGGGCAACGTAGCGGTCGCACAGGCCCTCGTCGGCAATCTCGACCGAAAGCTCGTCGTCGGTCGCGCGGCCGGTCTCGACCTTGATGGCGGGCAGCTCAACGTGGAAATCGCGGTCGAAGATGGCACCGGTTTCGCGGGCCATGCCGATCATGGACAGGCAGTCGGGGCGGTTGGGCGTGATCTCGCAGTCGAGCACGGTGTCGCTCGAGCCCACGTACTCGGCAAACGGCATGCCGCAGGGCGTATCCTCGGGCAGGATCATGATGCCGGAGTGGTCGCCACCCAGGCCGAGCTCGCGCGCGGAGCAGTTCATGCCCATGGACACGACGCCGCGAAGCTTGCTCTTCTTGATCTTGACGTCGCCGGGAAGCACGGCGCCAATCATGGCCGTGACGATGTGGTCGCCGGCCTCGAAGTTCTGCGCGCCGCAGACGATCTGCAGCGGAGCGGGATTGCCGTCGGCGTCGAGATTCTTGTCGCCCACATCGACCGAGCACACATACATGTGGTCGCTATCGGGGTGCGGGATCTTGGTGAGCACCTTGGCGGTCACCACGTGGTCGAAGGACTCGCCCACGGTGTCGATCGCCTCGACCTCGGTGCCGGTACGGATGTATTCGTCCGAAAGGGTCTTGGGATCCTCCGGAATATCGATCATGGTCTTGAGCCAGTCGTAAGAAACGCGCATCTAACTGGTCTCCTTTCATAAATGCGGCTTTGAGCCGGAAACTGCAACTAAGAAGAAAGCGTTCTAGAACTGGTTCAAGAACCTCATGTCACCAGTCATCAACGTGCGCAGGTCGGGCAGGTCGTAGCGCAGTGCCGCGACGCGCTCGGCGCCAATACCAAAGGCGAAGCCGGTGTACTTCTCGGGGTCGATGCCGCAGTTGATCAGGACGTTGGGGTCGACCATGCCGCAGCCCAAGATCTCGATCCAGCCGCTGTGCTTGCAGAAGTTGCAGCCCTTGCCGCCGCACACGTGGCAGCTCACGTCCACCTCGCAGGAAGGCTCGGTGAAGGGGAAGAAGTGCGGACGATAGCGCGTCTTGCGGTCCTCGCCAAACATGCACTTAACAAAGTAGTCGAGCGTGCCCTTAAGATCGCCAAAGGTGATACCCTCGTCGACGACCAGGCCCTCGATCTGGTTGAACTGCGGCAGGTGGCAGGCGTCGGCCGTGTCGGGACGGTAGACGGTGCCCGGGCAGATCATGTAGATGGGCGGCTTCTGCGACTCCATGGTGTGGATCTGCACGCCCGAGGTCTGGGTGCGCAGCAGCACGTCGGACTCGCCGTGAGCGTGAGCCTCGGGATGCGCGACGCTGCCGGGGTTGTTGTCGACCACATAGAACGTGTCGCGAGCCGAGCGGCTCGGGTGATCCATGGGCGCGTTGAGCGCGGTGAAGTTGTAGTAGGAGGTATCGACCATAGGGCCGGACTCGACGGTGTAGCCGATGCCGCAGAAGATGTCCTCAGCCTCCTCGATGATCTGCTTGATCAGGTGCTGGTGACCGATCTGCGGACGGATGCCCGGCAGCGTGATGTCGACGGCCTCGTGCTCGAGTGCGTGCTTGAGGGCGGCGGCCTTCATCTCGGTGGTGCGCTCGTCGAGCATGCCCTCGATCAGTTGGCGCATCTCGTTGGCGCGTTTGCCCATCATGGGACGATCCTCGGGAGCGAGCTTGCCCATCATGCGCATCAGGCCGGTGATACGGCCCTTGCGGCCGAGCAGCTCAACGCGCGCGGCCTCGAGCTTGGCGGCGTCGTCAGCGCTAGTGACGAGCTCCTTGGCCTCTTCCTCGAGTTTGACCAGATCATCAATCAGACTCATGTCTTCCCTTTCGTCTCTCGCACATCCGCGCTCCGGGACGGCTGACGCCGCCCGATGTTGCGGATACGCGGCCCGGTTCGGTAACAAAAAAAAACCACCCTCGGGCATGTACATTGCCCAAGGACGGTTGAATTCCGCGGTACCACCTTGTTTGACCCGGCGGATGTCTGGCCCGCCGCGCCCACTCTGTGCCTCTTGTCGCGAGGCTCACGGCTTCCCTACTGGGACTTTGCTGCCACTGGCCGCGTGCCCGTTGAGGTCGCTGCTCGGGAGTGAACGCTTGGCCCTTGCCACCGCAGGAAGGCTTGCAGCCCACGACCTTCCCTCTCTTGCCGGCGACGCGGCGGGCAAAACCCTCTCCGTCAACGCATTGGGCTATAGGATAACACATTTCGCGAGCGCATCGCCGCGTTCCGTTTTGTTCGCGCTGGGTACAAGGCAGGTAGCTGTGCAAACTGGCCGCGCACCCGCTTGCGGCGCTCGGCCTGTGAGATTAAGGATACGGTATGGGAAAGAAACTCGATAAGAAGGCCAAGGCCGCCGTGGCAAAGGCCGCCAAGGGCGTCAAGGCCGCTAAAGTCGACAAGGCCGTCAAAAAGTTCCGCAAACTCGAGGGCAAGCTGTGGACTCGCGAGTATCTGCTCAAGATTGCCGAGTTCGATGGAGCGACGATTGCTCCTGCCAACGGCGCTGCCGCCCGTGCCGACGCCATGGGCACGCTTGCTGGCGAGCATCACAAGCTGCTGACCAGCGAGAAGTCCGTTGAGCTCGTGCACTCTCTCGCGCGTGAGACGGTCGCGGGCGAAAAGATCGACGACCCGCAGCTGCTCGACGAGATCCGCGTGCTCGGCCGCGACCAGCGCGAGGCAAGCGCCATCCCCACCGAGGAGGCCGAGGCCTGGACCAGGCTCACCTGCGAGGCAGACGCCGTGTGGCACAAGGCCAAGACGGCCAATGACTGGGCGAGCTTTGAGCCCTATGTGGATAGAATCGTCGCCCAGCTTAAGCATCAAGCCGAGCTCATGGACCCCAAGCGCGACCCATACGACGTGTGGCTCGACCAGTACGAGCGCGGCCTTTCCACCGAGAGCTTCGACGCGTTTTGCGACGAGGTTAAGGCCACGGTCATGCCGCTCGTGCACGCCATCGGCGAGCGCGGCCAGCAGCCCGCTGCAGACTTTTTGCACGCCCGCGTGCCCGAGGCCGCCCAGCGCGCCATGAGCTTCGACCTGATGAAACTCGTCGGCCTAGACCTGGACGACACCACGCTTGCCTTTACCGAGCATCCGTTTAGCGAGGGCTTTGCCGTGGGCGACGCGCGCATCGCGACGCACATCTACGAGGACGACTGCATCTCCAATGTCTACAGCATCATCCACGAGGCGGGACACACCATGTACGAGCTGGGCGTCAATCCCGCCTATGCGCGCACCTGCCTGGAGGGCGGCACCTCCATGGGCATCCACGAGAGCCAGAGCCGCTTCTTTGAGAACACCGTGGGTCGCAGTCGCGCCTTTATGGGACCGCTGCTCGAGGTGCTGCGCCGTCACGCGCCCGAGGTCTACGGCGACGTCGATGAGGACACGCTCTACCGCGCCGTGAACATCGCGCAGCCGTCGCTGATCCGCACCGAGGCCGACGAGCTCACCTACCCGCTGCATATTATGGTGCGCTACCAGATCGAGCGTATGCTGTTTGCCGGCGAGGCCACGGCCAAGGATATCCCCGCGCTTTGGAATCGCTTTATGAACGAGTACCTGGGCATCCCCGTTCCCGACGACACGCGCGGCTGCCTGCAGGATACGCACTGGAGCGGCGGCTCGTTTGGCTACTTCCCCACGTATGCGCTGGGTAGCGCCTACGACGCCATGTTTGTGCCGGCCATGTGCCGCGACGGTGTCGACCTCAACGGCGCCTGTGCGAGCGGCGACCTGACACCTGTCCGCGCCTGGCTGGGCGAGCACATTTGGCAGTGGGGCCGCGCCAAGGACGCGCCGGAACTCATCAAGGGCGCCTGCGGCATGGACTTTGACGCCCGCTACTACTGCAGCTACCTGCAGGACAAGTTCACCACGCTGTACCAACTGTAAAGCTTAGGCGACACGCCAACGCAAAGGGGGCGCCGCAGGATCTATCCCGCGGCGCCCCTTTACACCCAGTCACCAACCCGACAGTTAGGGACGTTCCTATTGTGCCGGCAGAAAAGGAACGTCCCCAAGTGCCAGATTGGCCGCGTAACTAAAGAGCCTCGAGCGCGTTGGCGATGCGCTTCATGGCAGCATCGGCGGATGCTTGGTCGGGCGCCTCGGCCAGCACGCGGATAACCGACTCGGTTCCGCTCTTGCGCACGAGCACGCGGCCCTCGCCTGCCAGCGCAGCCTCGGCCTCGGCGATGGCGTTCTGCACGCCCATGTTCTCGAGCGCGGCGTCCTTGTCCGCCACGTGCACGGCCACCTGCGCCTGCGGCAGCAGTTTGCACGGAGCCGTGAGCTGCGAGAGCGTCTCGCGCTCGGCACGAATCACTTCCATCACACGCAGCGAGGTCATAATGCCGTCGCCCGTGCGCTCGATATCGCCAAAGATCGTATGGCCCGTCTGCTCGCCGCCCAGGCTGTAGCCGCCCTCGCGCATCTTGGCATACACGTGACGGTCGCCCACGCCGCTGGTCACGGCGCTCAGTCCGGCAAGCTCCAGCGACTTGAGCAGACCAAAGTTGCTGGCGATCGTCGGCACCACGGTACCGCCCGAGAGACGCCCGTGCTTGTTCAGGTACACGCCGCACACGTACAGGATCTGGTCGCCGTCGACCACGCGGCCGCGCTCGTCCACGGCCAGGCAGCGGTCGGCATCGCCGTCGTAGGCAAAGCCCACGTCCAGACCCTGCTCCACCACGTGGCGCTGCAGGCGCTCCATATGCGTGGAGCCGCAGTCGACATTGATGTTAAAGCCGTCGGGCGCGGCGTTGATCACGCGCACGTCGGCACCGAGCGCGTCAAACACCGGCTTGGCCACCGAGGAAGCCGAGCCGTTGGCGCAGTCGATACCGATCTTGACGCCCTGCAGCGAAAAGTTCGCACTTGCAATGAGCGAAGCAATGTAGCGGTTGCGACCCTGCATGTAGTCCACCGTGGCGCCGATGTGGTTACCCGTGGCCAGCGGCACCTCGCTCTTGCCATCGATATAGTCCTCGATGAGCTCCAGTACGTCCTCGTCCATCTTAAAGCCGTCGCTGTTGACGAGCTTAATGCCGTTATCGCAAAACGGGTTGTGGCTCGCGCTGATCATGATGCCGCAATCGAAGCAGCCTTCCACGGTCTGATGCGCTACGCCCGGCGTGGGGATCACGTGCAGCATATAGGCGTCCGCACCGCTCGCGACCAGGCCGCTCACCAGCGCCGCCTCGAACATGTAGCTCGAACGACGCGTGTCCTTGCCCACGATCACGCGTGCCTTGCGCTCGCGGTTGGCACCGTAATACCAGCCCACAAAACGGCCAATCTTATAAGCGTGCTCTACCGTCAGCCCAACGTTGGCCTCACCGCGAAAGCCGTCGGTGCCAAAGTACTTCATGCGCTCTCCTTACAAAATAGGGGCGAACAGATTGCCTGTCCGCCCCAAAATGGTACTCGATTATCTGCGCTACCAGAAAAACCCTACGCCGACGCGCTGTCGCGAGCCGCCTGGCATGTAGGAGTCTGACGCAGCGTAAGCGGCTTGTCCCCCGCCTCGGCCGACGTGGTCAGCGTATACGTGATCGTCGTCGTCTCGCCAGCATGCAGGTCAACGGTTCCTGAATAGCAGGGAACTCCGTGCCAAGTGGCAGCGAACAGTCCAAACTGAGTCCCCTCGACGGTTAGATCGGTAATGCTGCCGCCTGTCGGCGCAAACAGTGATACATACAAGCGCTCATCGTCACGCGAGGTCCCAGGCGCGCTGGCCGCTACGTAGTCGGGCAGCTTACCTGCCTCCTCCTGCGTCATGATGTTCGTCAGGGTAACGGTGATGCGATACGAGCAAGCGCCGTCGCCGTTCTTCACGCCCTGACCAATCTGCGTATCGGCGTTCAGATACCAGTCGAGCTTGGAGAAGCTCAGGTTGTTAAAGTAGACACCAGCAACGGGATCTTCACTCGGGTCATCCGGATCGGGCAGTGAGGCGTCGATGTTCATCTCCTTGATAGCGTTCTGCTCGTCATCGTTTTTCATCCACGCGATCAGGCGGCCCTCTTCGGCACCGCGCTCAACGGCGCTGACAAGGTTCGCAACATCGACGTCGCCGATACCGCCAAGGATCTTGTCAAAGGCAGCGCTGGCGACGGATGCAAAGATGCCGTCCGACTCCTCGACCGGATAGTTCCAGTACACATCATGCATAAGCACCTTCGCCGCGTTAGTACCGTCAACGACTGTACCGTCGGGCAGTGAAACATTACCCACGAGGCCCAACAGATACTGCAGGAATACCGGATCGATACCAATGACGCCATCGACGTCCTGACCATATTCAGACTTCCACAGCGCGGCGACACGCTGTGAATTACGGGGCCAGTCGGGCGAATAGGTGTTGCCCGAGATGTATAGGTTGCTGTGGTCACCAAACAGCGTCTCATCTTCTTCGTCGACGCTCTCAACCGCCTCGTCTTTGCTGCGCGCAATGCAGGGAACAAACTCGCCAATCGACATCTGGCCGTCGGTGACCGAAATCAGACCCTGCGAACCGCCAAAGCCGCCGCAGGCACGAATCTCGACGTTGTTCATGGCGTACATAAGGTAATGACGCGTCTGGCCGTTGGCGCCGAGCATCTGGGGAAGGACGGGGGCGACCTTCTCCGCCGCGTCAACCGCGCCGTTGAGGGTGGCAAAGCCGTCCTTGGCCTTATCGACCAGCTCGGTCACCTGGGAAATATGAGTATCGCCAATGCCCTGGATCTTCTCGTTGGCGCTCTTGAACACCTTCGAGCTGCTGGAAAGCGAATCGGCGACCGCCTGCAGCGCGGACACGTTAATCATGCCGTCCTGGAACAGCTTGCCGGGCGTAGCCTGCGAGAGGTTGTCGGCCATGGGAACCAGCGCATTGCTCGAGACATCGGACAGGGCGTCAATCATGGTGCGGGCCGCATTGATATCGCTGCCATACACCGGGATAAACGAAGCCGCCGTCCACAGCGGGCTCGAGGTCTCCGCCTTCATGCTGTCGCAGAGCTCATCGATCTTCTTCGCGTCGTCGGGCAGCGTCGAAAAATCGCCCGACGTGACCTTGTCCTTAAGGCCACCGACAATCTCGACAGCCTCCTTCGCTTCGCTCTTTACGGTCTTTGCCGAGTTAAGCAGCATAAAGCCGCTTGCGCCAAGCGCAACGAGAAGCACCGCGACTACAGCGGCAATAATGGCGCCGGTGTGACGCTTTTTGCGCTCGCCCTTGCGATGGCGATGACGGACCAGACCGCCAGAGGTCGAACTCGACGAAGCGTCGCTACCGTAGTTCAAACCAAAATCGTAATAATCTTCCTTGGAACCCGAACCCGCAAACTCGGCACCGCTATCATCCAGGCGGGCGAACGTGCCAGTCTCGGAGGCGCCGGTGTAAATCGTGCCAAGGTTACCCGTAAGCCCCGCGCCACCGGCAGAGGGAGTATTGTTGGCGGCCTTGCCGGCATTAACGTTGCCGGCGCCATTCGCGGCGTTGGCAGCACCCGCGTTGTTCGCGGGTACCGAAGGAGCCCCGCTCGGCTGCGACGTGGAGGTTGCACCGTCCGCAAAGACATTTCCTCTTGCACGGCCGGTCTTTTTTGCCTTTTGAGACTGCTCGTACAGAGCGGTAAACATCGCCGTCTCGCCCGGGGACACGCGCTTACCGGAACCGCCCTGTCCAGCGCCGCCCGGCGTGCCGGCCTTACCAGCCCCGTTCGGACGCGGCGGAACTGCAGGGCGGCCGCTATCGCTGCCCTTAAAGTGATTACCAGCCATAAAGAAATCCTCGCAATTGAGTCGCAATGAAAAAGTCCATAACGTTACTAGTTTATGGCATTTTGAGCATCGACAGCTAAACTCCAGACACGGACATCAATTGGCGAAAATGCGGCACAACACCTTTTCTGTCTTGGCGGCGGCGCTAGCTACACCGTGAGGAACATCATCACGATGATCATGGCAAAGCCGATAAGGTCGGTCGGCAAAAATACCGTGCCCAGCATAACGGCGCTGGTGATGGTCGCCGAGACCGGCTCCACGGTTCCAATGAGGCTCGCACGCACCGAGCCGATGTCCTTAACGCCCTGCATATACAGCATGTAGGCAAAAAACGAGCCAATGACCACGAACACCGCGAGCGCCTCGATACCGGCGGCATCGAGCGCCGGCATATGAGCCCAAGGCCGAACGAAAGCACACGAAACGATGCCCGCCGTGAGCATGGCAGAGCCTGTAACGATGGGACTGCCGTATTCGGACAGAATCTTGGCGGGAATCACCGCCATACAGGCGGCGCTAACCGCACACATAAGGCCTGCGACCAGGCCAAGCGGCGATATGCTCAGACTGGTAGGGTCGCCGCCGGTAGCGATCAAAAACGTACCGCCCAGAGCCAAGCCAATGCCGATAACCTCGCGCGTGCGCGGCCTGCGGCGGTCGATAACGCAGGTGTATCCCATAATGATGACCAGCTGCAGGCACTGAAGCACCGTCGCGGTTCCGGCATTGGTCAGGCGCACGGCCGAAAGATAGCAGAACTGGTTGAACAGCAGGCCAAAAGCGGTAAAAAGCAGCAGTTGTCTGCGGTCGGCGGGCGTGGTCCAGAGTTTAACCAGACGCTCGCGATCGCGCGTGACCACCACGGCCATAAAGAGCAGACCGGCGAGAATCTGGCGCACACTCATAAGCCACAGGGTATCAACGTGATAGGTATCGAACAGGAAGCTCGCGCTGGTACCCGAAAAACCCCAAAACGAACCACCCACCAGCGTGGCCAGAACGCCCGTAATCATCTTGCGCGTCGACGCACTGTTCAGGCGGTCGCGCCATGCACGGCGGGTACTGCGGCTGAGCTCGTCAGTGCCCTCGGGCACATCAATGTTCGATATATCGGTCATCGGCACCGAAGCCCCTGCGCCTTCGGCCTGCTCGACACACTCTTTGCTCATTCCACTCCCCCGAAACAGTCTGGAAGCAATTCGGCTTACCTTACCACGGCAAAGGCACCAGCTGGAGGCTTGTCCGTTTATCGGTAGGACAATTCCGCAGACGTCTTTCCATAGCTCGATACCACAATGGGCTTGCATTATGCAACAGCCAAATCGCGGCAGCAGGCTCTTTTGAAATGGATATGACAAAGCCCCCGAATTCCACAATGTAAGCGATTTTTAAAAATGTTCTTGCCACCGAGTTCAGGCTCCGTTATATTATCCCTTGCGCGCTTGCGCACCCTTGATCGGGCGTTTAGCTCAGGGGGAGAGCGCTTCCCTGACACGGAAGAGGTCAGAAGTTCAAATCTTCTAACGCCCACCAAATGTTCACAGCTCAGAGGCTATGTCTCTGAGCTGTTTTGTTTTATGTCGCCAAATCCGCTGGCAACTCCAACCGTCATCGCAACGTAACATCAATTCACCTGACGAATGGCTGCCAAACAAATTCAATACCCCAACATCAACAACAGCCGGGCACAAAACTGCGCCGCAAACTGCTCCAACCACCCTGCCCATGTACAAAACCGCGTCAGCGACCCAAGTGCCTATCCCGGCTGACTCCGTAGTCAATCAAAACCGCCCCAATAGCCACCGAGGCCGAGACCAACACGTCTCGAACCCATCCGCACCGCAAGTTCTCCGCAAAACGCCGCGATGTCTGCGCCCTGCGGTATCCTTGAGCCACTTGCACCTGCAGCACCAAGGAGCCGCCATGCGCACCGAGCTCGATGTTCCCTTTTCGCACAAAGAAGAAGCCAAGGCGCTGGGCGCCAAATGGGACCGGACCAAGAAGATCTGGTATGTACCCAGCGGCGTCAACCCCGAGCCCTTTGCCGAGTGGCTGCCCGGTATTGACCGGTCCGACCCCTCTGCGCCGTATATATATCTAGTACTGGGCAAGCGCGAATGCTGGAAGTGTCACAAAGAGACCTCGGTCGCGGCCTTCGGCATTCCCTATCGAACCGATAGCGACGAGAGCATCGCCATCGCGCACGCGCCCAACGAAGCCGGGCACATTGCCATCGACACGGCCAATGCCAACGCACTCGCCATCGTGCCCGCTCTTGGCTGCGTGCCGGGCGAGATCCGCGACTACCTTCATAAGCGCTGCGGCTACAAGCCCGTAGGCGCGCGAGCCTCCAAAGCCCCGTCGCTCGGCAACACGTGCACCAGTTGCGACGCGCTGCAAGGCAGCCGCTATCTGTTCGAGGAGCCCTCGTCCCCGTTTGCCCTCACTGCCATCAACAAGCTGCCGGCACTGGAGTTTGTGCGCGTCGAAGTTGCCGGCGTCTTTGGCGTCCCGGCCACGCGTACCGACTTTGACCAGGCGCTCTTTACCTGGGCACGCGACCATCACGCCGAGTTCCACAAGCAACTCGGTGAGGGGATTTATTTGTAGAGGCAAAAGACACTCACAGCCAACTCCTCCGCATCACCTATCCCTCGTCGCCGGCGTCGTACACGATATCGAGGCCACAAACAGAGCATTTCTCCGGATACACCGGCATATGAACGCCCGTGCGTTTCCTCACTTCGTCACTGAGTTTGTCGTGCGCATCGATGAACCGAATGTCGAGACACGGTATTTGCGAGCCGCAGCAAGGGCAGGCAACGACAAACGACCCGCAATCAACCTCTACGCTCGGAAACATATTGTTGTCGATAAGGGCACGCGGCAGTTTTCCGTACTTCCCCATCGCGACATCGCCTCGCCAGCTCATACACGCTCCCCTCTCGCTATACAAATCAGGAAGAGCATGCACCGACGGGCGTGCGCGATATTGCATCGCCACGCGATCCGATCAAACGACACGATCGTCAAAGAATGCCAAAACCAAATACGCTAATACGGCAGAAGCCCCGCCTTTTCACGCTTCTTTTCCGAGCGATCGAACTCAATGCGATGGGCCTCAAGAAACACCGTATTGGGTCGCCGCTGATGCTCATTCGGCTGCCTTAGCGTCGCACCCGCAAAGGAAACGTAGTCGGTCTTATCCAGCAGGTACGATCCACACAGCCGATATTCACCACAAACAGGCTCAAACGAAATCAGGTGAGCATCAAATAGGGAATGAAGGTCGCGCCGAAGCAGAATGCCGTTGCTGGCAACCTGCGATTTGGGTCCCGAGTAATTCTCGATATGCGCAGCCTCCAGAGCTTCGCTGACGCCGCAGTCCGACACCGCACAACGGCCGTCATAGGCGGCAACGAGCTGCTTGCGGAACCATTGTTGCCCCAATCGCTCGCGCCTTAACGCATAGCGGACCTTTTCGTCGTCGGTCGCACCCTGTCCGGCAAACTCAATATCGACGGGCATGAGCTTCAGATAACTCATGTCGGGTGCAAAACGTGGATCCGGTCCGCCTTTATGAACAGGACCGTGCAGAACAAACCATCCGTTTTCGGGCTCGAACCGCTCAACAAACGCAAGGCCGAGCACCTTATAGCCCACCTCGGTTGCAAATATGACTCCGACTGGGACGCCACATTCCATGCAGTTGAGCATTTTACGGTTGTAATTCTGGTCTCGAAAACCAACGGTACCCGGCGCTTGAACCGAGTACTTAATGACCCACGTACCATCGTCCAAATAGAGCGGAGGCACATCGGTGTAGAAGCTCTTTTTAGAGTTATGGACCGAAAGCGCAAAGATCTTATTGGGATCTTGCTTCACCCGATCCTGGCCCGGCCAGAAGATCCCTGAATCCCGCGTTACGGGAAAGAAGTCCGAGCCAATTCTCAAACGGTACTGATACTGAGGGCTATCTTCCTTGGTGTGGTGCGGAAGGCTGGTCCAAACGCCGCCGCGCTGTTCCTCACCCAGAAACCACTCCCATGCCTCAACGTATTCGGAAGGCACGAGACTGCAGGCGCGGTCATAGCTTGGTCCATCCATCAACGGAACAGCAAGGTCAATGTCGTTCATCGCCAGCACCTACAACCATACGAACGCGAGTCATGCCCCTCAATAATATGGCCGAGAGTCAATTATTACGAGATCTCATTCCGCGATCGGCACATCGCTGATGCTCTCGGTTTGCCGCTGGCGCGCTTGTACCCCGCTACCCCACTCCCCTGTATACTGATGTAGCACGTGTTTCTTCCGGGCTTGTTGGGCCGGATTGTTCATGGGAGGGTCTTATGGCTGCTTCGAATCCGCCTAAGGGGAGCGTTTCTTCTTCGTCCATCAAGCCGGTTACACGCAAGGCCGTGCGTTGCCAGCGCGAGGTCGCTTGGCTTGTCACGCAGGCGGCGGGCAGGCTTGTGGCGACCACTCAGGACGTCAATGCGCCTACGCCGAGCTTTGTGTTAGCGGCGGCGCTGGATTTTGTGCGCCAATTGGAGCTTGCCGCGCAGGATGCCAACGGCCACCTCGACTACCAGAACGTTATGGCGCCCGACCTGCAAACGTTCTGTCACATGGCCAAGTTGCCTGCCGCGCCCAATGCGCTTTCGGACGCAGGCTACATGTTTACGCTCTCGGGCGCGGACCTTATCCGCGACATCTATGCATACTGCAGCGAGCTCGCCGAGCGCCACGTCTTTGATGCGGCAGAAGTCAAACCGGGAAATGTCATCAAGCTGGTTCTTAGGCTGTTCCTGATAGACGGGTTCGGGGCCATGCCGGCGTAAGCCGAGCCTTTAGCATCACCGTCGACTGGACAACAACCGCTTTACCTTAATGGACGCCAATCGAGGGTCGATTATTGGGTCGCCTCGTCCACTAACGCAAGATGCCTTGGACGGTCGAGGTACGGCGCAGGTTTTTGGCGACAGCCGCGACAGTATCCGAAATCATCTCGTCCAACTATCCCTCACAGATTGTGCGGTCCATGAACCTCAGCGACTCCGCCGTGCCTTTCCGGGTCCCCGCATAGACAACCATGTCGATAAAGAGCTTGGGATAAAACTGCTGAGGGCAGGTGCCCGCAACTTGGAGTCCAGCCTTGGTGACATTGCCCTGGGAATCAAGGAAATCCGCGGATAGATTTCCCTCGTCTCTCAGTTATCTCTCAAAATTATCTCTCATCTATTTCTCTATCTCTCTATCTCTCTATCTCTCGGCTTAGCGATAAGAGATAGATAGAGATGGAATGTCTACCATTTGCTTCATTTATACATATTATTGCTGGTAGAACAATTGGTATTGAGACAATACCATGATTGCCTGTCTCTTTGCTGCTCAGTTATCTCTCGTATTTATCTCTCGTCTTTCAGTTATCTCTCGTATTAGTGACGAATGAGAGACGAGAGATACGTGAGTGATGGACGAGCGTGGATTTTTGGACGGTCGGAAAATCCCTCAAACAAAAAAACGGGGCCGGCCTTACGCCGAGCCCCGTTTTCAAACGGTCAGTTAGTTATCCAACGCGCGAGCATAGCAGTCAACATTACGCCGCCGCGAACACTCCCAAGCCCGTTCCGATGATGCAGATTGCAAAGATGCCCAAGATGATCCAAATGGTCTTGACGCCCTTTTTGTACAGGGCGACGCAGGCAAAGGTTGCCAGCAAGGGCAGCAGGCCGGGGAAGATCGAATCGAACAGATCCTGCAGGACAATCTCCGAACCACCCACGTCAAAGGTCAAAGCAGTGGACAGGGAGACCTGTGCCGCAATCATGGCGCCGATAACGGTCATTCCGAGGACACCGGCAGCATGCGTCATGCGAGACATAAGGTTGTTCTCTTCGGACTGCTGCAGGAACTTGGTACCCAGGTCGTAACCCAGATGGGCTGCGACGATACGCGTTGCAAAGTTAATCACGGAGTAGATGAGCGCGTACACGATGGGGCCGAGCGGGTTGCCCGTCGAAGCGATGCCAATACCAATGCCGGCGGCGACCACGCGGAACGTACCCCAGTAGAACGAATCGCCAATGCCGGAAAGCGGTCCCATGAGGCCGACCTTCATGGCGTTAATCGAGGACGTGTCGAAGTTCTTATCGGCAGCCGCCTGCTCTTCCATCGAAACCGTTAGGCCGGCTACAAACGGAAGCACATGAGGCGTGATGTTAAAGAACTCGGTATGGCGATCGAGCGCCGCATAGTAATCGTCGTCGTTGGGATAGATCTTTCGCAGGGGCTTCTGAATGGTGTACATGAAGCCCATTGCCATCATCTTGTCGTACGACTGCGAGCACTGGCTCGTAAACTGGCGAAGGAACATGCTCCGATACATATCGGGGCTCATAATCGCGTCCTTCTTGGCCTCTTTGAGGTCGGTGTTCTGGGTAGCCATTAGAAGTCCTCCTCTTCATCTGCAGCAACCGTCTGCGGACCGGACGAGCCCTCGCGGAAGGCCAGGAGCAGTGCGACGCAAATGGCAGCTGCGGCGACGCCGATAACGTCCATCTTGAGGTAGATGACCATAATGAATCCCAAGAACAGCCAAGGAAGCAGCTTGTTATCGCCCATGGTCCTAATAAGAAGTGCGAAGCCGATGCAGACCATGACGCCGGATGCAACGTTGAGGCCGTCCATCACAAACTGCGGAATCGCGTTGAGCGCATTGTTGATGAGGTCGGCACCAAAGAACAGCGAGCAAAACACCAGCAGTGCAGACGGAATGCCAATCGACAGCGGCACGACGGTCAGATGGTACAGGTTCGCCTTTGCAAGATCGCGATTTGCCAGAGCGGTCTCAATCTTCTTGCAGGCAAAGGCACCCGGAACGGCGTAGCAGAAGTTGCGCCACACCTGAAGGAAGACGGAGACGGGAAGGGCGAGCGCGACGGCAGTTGCCGTGCCCGTACCCGTAATGACGGCAAACGCGCAGCCAAGCACGCCGGAGGCATAGACCTCGGGAGGAACCGCCGCGCCGACCATGATGGCGCCCATGAACATGGACTCCAAAGCAGCGCCGACGATAACGCCCTGCTGGACATCGCCAAGGATCAAGCCGACAAACAGGCTCGTAAACAGCGGACGACCAAGCATCGTAATGCCAAATAATTGCTCGTCCATGGACGCAATAAATGCGACCAGTGCAACTAGAAGATGCTGGATAACCATTTCGATCAACCCCAGAAACAGGTCTGCAGGCGAGGCGTTCTGCGCAGCTCGCCTGCAGACAACCGCAGCAATTTGAGAGGATTAGTAGTTCATCTGGTGATAGTAACGACGCGTGGTGAGCGGGTGGTTACGGACGTGCTCGAGATGGCAGCTCAGACGCTCGGTGATGGTGTAGGTGACCATCGGGGAGACGATCTTGCGGAACTCGGGGTCGCTGAACGGCAGCTCGACCTCGGCGGTGTCGAACTTGTTCACGCGGACATGGACGCCCTTCTCGTCGGCGAGCATGTGAGTGAAGTTGTCCACGCGGTCCATGAGCTTACGGGTGTCGTCCTCGCCGTAGAGCATGATGAGGCTCGTGCCCTCCTCGCAGAGTTCGATGGTGCCGTGGAAGAACTCGGCGGCGTGGATAGACTTGGTCTTGATCCACTGCATCTCCTCGAGAATGCACATAGCGTAGTCGTAGGCCTCACCCCAGAGCATGCCGGAGCCAATCACCATGTGGTAATCGGTGTCCTTGAAGTCCTCGGCCATGGCGGCGCAGCGCTCGTCCTGAGCGTCCTTGGCCTTGATGAGGTACGGAGCGATGTTGCCGAACTCCTCCATGAAGGTGTCGTACTTGGGGAAGGCGCCGGCGTTCTTGAGGAAGCGGGCGACCAGCGTGATCTGGTAGGTGTAGATGGCCTCGCACAGAACGTCGTCCTCGGCGAAGCTGAAGAACTTGTAATCGGCGTACTCAGTGGCCGGGGTGTTGTCGTTGGAGACATACATCAGCGTGCGGGCACCCTGCTCCTGGCAGAACTTGGCGGCCTCGATGATCTCGGGGGTGGTGCCGGTACGGGTGGAGAAGACGCAGACCGAGTCCTTGTTGAAGGTCTTGGGCGGGCATGCGAGGAACTCAGCGGCAATCTCGCAGTGGACGTCGACGTCGGCCGTGGTGGTCTCGATCCAATACTTCATCGGGAGCGTGTGGGCCCAGGTGCCGCCGCAGCCGATGAAGAAGATGTTGGAATAACCCTGCTCGCAGACCTTGTCCACGGCAGCCTCAATCTGAGGACGGAGAGCGAGGGCATCGCTCACAACCTTCTCGTAACGAGGCTCATCGAAATTGAACATCCCTTACTCCTAACTCACTTGGATGAACCCTTCATTCATCCCATGACGTTATAATACTTTATATAACTAACTATGCAAGAACTATTTCAGATTTTTTTGATTTTTCTTTAATAAAAAGCCCGCCGATCAAATGATCGGCGGGCTAAAGAAAGGAGGACCTAGTTAATAAATGCTAGACAATGGCATGTTTCCAGCTAGAAAACGTCCTTGGCAAGTACCTTTGAGTCATTGGGAACCTGACGGATTTCGATAACCACGCCATCGTTGACAAGCCCTTGGATATGCTCGGCATCGGTTTCGGTCGCAAAGATCGCGGGGGTCGGATGAAGCGTGGTCTCGGGAGACTTTCGAGTTCCGCCCAAATTGATCTCCTTGATGTCTTTGCAACCCTTAGCAAGGCGATAGGCATCCTCGATCGTCTCGACAACGATAAACAGCGAATACTTGTCGGTGACGCCGCTGTTGAGCGCCTCGATAGCAGCGTTCACGTCTTTTATGACGAGCTTCACGCCGTTGGGACGAGCTAGCCTCAAAGCGGCTTTTCTCATGTCGTCTTTTGCCACGGCGTCGCTGGCACACAGGATGCAATCGACATCCAGCGCATGCGTCCAGGACATGGCGACCTGGCCGTGAATCAATCGGTAATCGACCCTCGTAAGCTTAATCATCGTAATCATCTCCGCGCGTAATAAAGGTAATGACAGGGTTGAATTATTCGTTGAAGCTTGAGCTAGAACTCTTCTTCTTCGACATCGGCGAGCATATCCGCCGCCTCACAAAGCTGGATAAACAAACGCGATCCCTCGACCGCGGCTTTGGCCTTGTCCGCATCTAGGAAGTCCAGCTGTGTAACCATTTCCACCAGCAGCGGCAAGTTCATTCCGGCGATCAACGTAAACGATCCGGCGGCCTGCCTCTGGATGAACTCGTTGTTTACGGAACCGCCAAAGATGTCAGTTACGACAAACCACGTGTCGGCCGGATCCTTCGACTCCATCCAAGCATCGATAAGCGCTGCGACATCCCTCGTGTCGTCATCGACATAGGCGCACAGACACTCGATTCGGTCGTTGGCGCCCATCAGAATCTCCAGAGAGCTTTTCATACCTTGGGCGAGATAACCATGACTCGCTAGCAATATCTTATTCATAGTTCTCCAATATCAATAAGACGTACTATATTGTCATAACAAAGTATATAAGCAATTTCCTTTTTTGCGGTGCGTTAGTTCTCTAATTCCGCGAACGGTAACAATTGGTCGGTAAAACGGCCGCCCTTGCTTACAGATAGAACTTCAGTCGCTCGGTGCAGTACACCTGACGGGAGATGAAAAGCGGCTCGCCGCTTGGAGCATAACGTCTATCGACAAACAGAAGCAGCGGAGAGTCCAGCTCCACGTTAAGGTATGTCGCCTCGAGCTCGCTCGCATAGCAGACCTCGAGCGTACGCGTGTTGGGACCCATCTTGATCCCCTGGCGATCGAGTACCGCCATCAGCGAATCCTCGAGGGATTCATGCTCCAAAAAAGAAAGCGCAGCGGAATAGCTATTGGTTTCCAGCATCGTGGGCTTGTCATCCACAAGGCGCAGACGACGACTACGCAATACCTTTTGGGTATCGTCTACGCCTAGGAACTTCGCGTCTCGCAGGCTTGGGAAGTCCCAGCCCATTGCGAGAACCCTGGTAGACGCCTGTTTTCCAGCAAGCTGGCACGAATGGGTAAAGCTCTCACGGTCGTCCGCGGCATACATCTGTGTGTCCGACGAAACGAACGTGCCCTTGCCGCGGGCCCTCTCAACAAGCCCAGCATCTTCCATTTCTTTAATTGCGGAGCGAACCGTTATTCGGCTCACGCCAAATTGCTCGATGAGCTCCGCCTCGGTCGGAAGCTTATCTCCCGGGCGGTACGTGCCGTTGGCGATCGAATCAGAAAGCGCACGAACAATCTGTTTGTACAGGGGGATAACGCTATTTGCTTCAACCATATCAACCATACCTTTGCAAGGAATCAGCAGCTTATAGATATATGACTTATATTGTATTAGAATTTTTTAGGAGTCCATATATTTCCTAAATGATTCGGTAAACGGGGTGTTATTTCACTTTAGCGGGATGCAGCGGCTACCCGCGGCATTCGTTATCAACCTAGCTAGGCTAGTCCACCCACATCGTCTCCAGTTCGCCGCAGAACCACGGCCCCATATGGGTATACTCTCGAGGATTCGACTCGATTCGCCCCCGCTGGGGCGTCAAAGGAGACTGCATATGTCCACCACCTCAACCGATCCGCGCGCCGCTGCCGCCGCGCTGCTGGTGCCCGGCACTACCTGCCACGACTTTGCCGTCGAGCGCTGTGAGACCGTGCCCGAGCTCGACTCGGACGCTTACGTGCTGCGACACACTACCTCGGGCGCTCGCCTGCTGCACCTGGCGTGCGACGACGAGAACAAGGCCTTTGCCATTGGCTTTAAGACGCCGCCGGCCGATTCCACCGGCGTGTTCCATATTCTTGAGCACTCGGTGCTGTGCGGATCGGCCAAGTTTCCCGTCAAGGAGCCGTTCGTGGACCTGATCAAGAGCTCCATGCAGACGTTCCTCAACGCCATGACCTACCCCGACAAGACCATCTACCCCGTTGCCACCACCAACGAACAGGACCTGTACAACCTGATGGACGTGTACCTGGACGCGGTGTTCAACCCGGCCATCTACACCAAGCCCACCATTTTTGAGCAGGAGGGCTGGCACTACGAGCTGGACCTGCCGGAGGACGCCGGGGGCGACGGCAGCGCCGCGAGCCTGCACGAGGGCACGCTGCGCTATAACGGCGTGGTGTTCAACGAGATGAAGGGCGCGCTGTCCGACCCCATGAGCGTGCTGGACGACGCCGTCAACGCCGCGCTCTATCCCGACACCGCCTATGCGCACGAGAGCGGCGGCGACCCGCGCGCAATCCCTGCGCTCACCTACGAGCAGTTCCTGGACACGCACGCGCGCCACTACAATCCTTCCAACTCTTATATAACGCTCTACGGCGACCTAGATGTGGACCGCGCACTGGCCTTTTTGGACGAGCGTTATCTGTCGCAGCCGAGTGCCGCGAGCCGCCGCATGGACGCTGCCGTCGCCGCCGGCGAGGACCCGTCCACGCTGGCGCCCAATCCGCTGGGCGTGCAGGCACCCGTGACCTGCGAGTACAAGCGCGTCGAGATGGCAACCACGCCCGAGAACGCCCTGGTTGGCCTGGGCCTGGTGCTGGGCAGCGCGCTCGACCGTAAGCGCACGATCGCGGCGGATATCCTGTTCGAGGCGTTGCTGGGCTCCAACGAAGCGCCGGTTAAGAAGGCCATTCTGGCCGCCGGCCTGGGCGGCAACGTGGTGAGCTACACCGCGGCCGAGAGCCTGCAGCCCTACGAGCTCATCATGCTGCAAAACGCGCAGCCCGGCGTGGCGCGCGATCTGCGCCGCGTGTTCCAGGACGCCTGCCGCGACCTGTGCAAGCACGGCGTTCCGCGCGAGCGCTTGGAAGCCATCATCAGCAGCAACGAATACGACCTGCGCCAGCGCGACTACGGTATCGCCGACGGTGTGGCCATTGCGTGCGACGCGCTGAGCACCTGGCTCTACGATGACGACGCCGCGACGCTGGCACTCAAGTACGGCCCGGTGTACGAGGAGCTGCGTGGCGAGCTGGATGGCAGCTACTTTGAGGACCTGCTGCGCGAGCTGGTGCTGGAAAACGACCACATGGCGCTGGTCGAGCTGGTGCCGGTGGACGCCGCCGAGGGTTCGGAGGGTGCCGAGGCCGCCGAGCTGGCAGCCAAGCGCGATGCCATGACCGATGCCGAGCTGGCCGACGTGGTCGAGCGCACGGCCGCGCTGCGTGCCGCACAGGAGGCGGAAGACACACCCGAGGCCAAGGCTACGCTGCCGCGCCTGCGCGTGTCCGACATTGGCGAGGCGCGCCCCGAGCCGCCGCTGATCGTGGACACGACCGCGCCCATCCCCTGCCTGCGCCACGGCATCCCCACCAACCGTCTGGCCTACGCCATGCAGTATTTCGACCTGAGCTGCGTCGCGTTTGAGGACCTGCCTTATGTGACGCTGCTCTGCCGCCTGCTCAAACAGCTGCCCACGAGCGAGCACTCGGCCGAGGAGCTCGACAACTTGCTCGCCGGCAAGCTGGGCTTTTTGAGCTTTACGACCGAGGTCATGACCCAACCCGACGTGGACGGCGTGCGCCCCTACCTGCTGGTGAGCGCCGGCGCCCTGTCCGAGAAGATCGATGCGCTGGCGAGCCTGCCGCGCGAGGTGTGGTCGAGCACGCTTTTGCTCAATGCCGATGCCGACCGCATGCGCGACGTGCTCACGCAGATTCGCATTGGGCTTGAGCAGGGCTTTATCAACAACGGTCACTCGGCGGCGCTCGGCCGCGCGATGAGCTACAGCTCACCTTCGGCCGTAGTGCGCGAGCAGCTTTCGGGCGTGGATTTCTACCTGTTCCTGCGCGATCTGCTCGAGCACTTTGACGAGCGACTGGATGACCTGCGCGCCAAGCTTGCCGAGCTGGCAAACCGCATCTTTGTGGCCGATGGCTGCATGGCGAGCTTTACCGGCAGCGACGAGGACTTTGACGCGTACTGGGATGCCGCGGGCGACCTGGGGCTTGGCGC
>CABSNL010000002.1 GCA_902479095.1 uncultured Collinsella sp.
GATCAGCCTCGGTCTCGTGGGCTCGGAGATGTGTATAAGAGACAGATCTCGGAATACACGTTGAGGTCGCGGACGCGACGGGCAATGAGCTGACCGTACTGCGCACCAAAGTCGAGTACGAGGACCTTTGCGGAAGCCTTTTGATCCATGGTTCCCCCTCTTGTTGGCGGGGAGCCGGTGCCCACCCGCGTGAATGAACGAAAATAACCTCCATAGTGTACACGTTATATGGGGTTTCTCGTCCCTCGCAGCCATCAGCGCACGGCAAACGCACGACCTGGGCCCCTATTTGACGGCAATTGAAGTGTTACCAGACGTTGCAGATGATGTAATACGTTTGAACATTGGACGCCCTGTGCCACAATACTGCCGAACGACTCCGCCTCTGTGGCGGCAAATACGATAGGAATACCAGCATGAAGCGCATCCTTCTCATCGCCACGGGCGGCACCATCGCATCGACCGAGGACGGCAACGGCCTCTCCCCCGCCCTGACCGGTGAGGAACTCGCCCAGAGCGTCCCCGAGATCTCGGGCCTCTGCGAGCTCGACGTCGTGCAGCCCATGAACATCGACAGCACCAATATGCGCCCGAGCGACTGGATGCGCATCCGCGATGTCATCGTCGAAGGCTATGCCGATCACGACGGCTTTGTGGTCCTGCACGGCACCGACACCATGAGCTACACCGCGGCGGCGCTTTCCTATCTGATTCAGGACAGCCCCAAGCCCATCGTGCTCACCGGCTCGCAAAAGCCCATGGGCAACCCCTTTACCGATGCCAAGCTCAACCTGTACCAGAGTCTGCTCTATGCACTCGACGAGCATTCGCACGATGTTTCGATCGTGTTTGGCGGCGTAGCCATTGCCGGTACGCGTGCCCGCAAACAGCGCACTATGAGCTTTAACGCGTTCATTAGCGTCAACTATCCTCCCATCGCTTATATCCGCAACGACCGCATCGTGCGCAACGGGCTTCACGGCACTCACCAGAATGAGAGCCCGGTGCATTTCTACGACAGTATCGACCCGCGCGTATTTGTCCTTAAGCTGACGCCCGGCGTGAACCCGGGTATCCTGGACGCCCTAGCCGATAGCTACGATGCTGTAATTCTTGAGACCTTTGGCATTGGCGGTATTCCCGAGTTTGGCGAGTCCGGCGAGTCATTCCAGGAGACGATTTTCCGCTGGGTCGATTCGGGCCGTACTGTCGTTATGACCACGCAGGTCCCCGAGGAGGGCCTCGACCTGGGTGTTTATGAGGTCGGCCGAGCTTACGCCGATCATCCGGGTATTTTGCGCGGCGACGACATGACCACCGAGACGCTCGTGGCCAAAACCATGTGGGCGCTCGGCCAGTCACGTGATGCGGCAGAGATTCAGCGCCTGTTCTACAGCCAAGTCAACCACGACCGCATCCCGATGGCGTAATTCAGTTGTCGACGGGTATCCCCTATTCGATGCCCTCGAGAAGTTCTGACACCGTCATGCCGAGTGCAGGCGCGATCTTAAATAGAACCTTGAGCGTGAAATTTGCCGTCCCATCTTCGATTCGGTCGAGGTAGGGTCGGCTGATTCCTGTCGCCACACAAAAATCGACCTTGGAGATACCAAGGGCCTTGCGCGTCCGCTCAACTCGCTCGCCAAGAATCTGTTTCGCATGTTCATTCATGCAGACGAGTTTGAAATGGAGCAAAACAAAAACGTAAACTATAGTTTACGTTTTGCCGAATATACAGGAGTTTTCTATGTCGGCTTGCTCGATTTGCATGCGTCAGAAATCACGTTGCGCAGACGGCGCGCAGCCCAAGCTTGTCGTCGTTGAGGCCGAATGCCTTTCCCCGGACGAACGCACAGCCTTTACGCTGCTATCGAGCCGTGTTGCAACCGCACTGCTCCCCGACCCGGCGAGAGGCGAGCTCGCCGCTCAATGTCAGGCGTATGGCTGCGCCCTTGACCAGGCCGTAGTAATAGTAACCAGCCAGCGTGGCCTGCCCCTTCTCCTAGAAGCCGGTATCGCACTCACTCTTCGCGGCGCCGGATACGAAAACGAGGCCGCCGCCGACATGGTCTTTAAACCACGATCGAGCGGCGGCCTCGCAGCAGCCATTGAATATGCGTGCAGGCTCGTTGCCTAAAAGGACAAGCTAGAAACCAAAGCCAAAGCCCGTTCCAGTAATCGCCGAATACATAAAGTAGACGTTGATTACGTTGAGGAACACGCCCGTGATGCAGCCGTTGCGCAGGTAGCGCTCGCACGCAAGACGTGCCATCACAGCGGAGTCATCATTGTTTTTAGCCTGGCGTCCCGCCGTAAAGTACGTCGCTACGCTCAGCAGCAGGTTGAGCACCGGCAGCGCCAGCAACTCGTAGCTCTTGCCCCAGCGTGTCACCTCGCCGGCGGCGTTAAACTTCGTTGCCACCTCGGGACCAATGTTGGGGATAACACACGCTGCGACCACCAGCGGAATCACCGCAAGTACGAGCAGCGCAATACCCATGTAGCCAGCTTTTTTGCCATATTTAAACATATGCGTCGTCCTTACACGTTAAAGCGGAAGTGCACGACGTCGCCATCGGCCATGACATAGTCCTTGCCCTCAATACGCAGCTTGCCGGCAGCCTTGGCGCCCTGCTCGCCACCGAGCTCGATGTAGTCGTCATAGCCAATGACCTCGGCCTTAATAAAGCCGCGCTCAAAGTCGGTGTGGATGACACCGGCGGCCTGCGGGGCGGTCGCGCCCTGACGCACCGTCCAGGCCTTGACCTCCATCTCACCAGCCGTAAAGAACGACTGCAGGCCGAGCAGCTTGTAGGCAGCCTGAGCGAGCACGTCCAGGCCGGGCTGTTCCAGGCCCAGGCTCTCCAGGTAGTCGGCAGCGTCCTCGGGATCGAGCTCGGAAAGCTCGGCCTCGATCTTGGCGCAGATGGGCAACGGCTTGACGCCATCGATGGGCGCCAGATCGTCGTTGAGCATATCCTCGTCCACGTTGGCCACATACAGGATGGGCTTCATGGTGAGCAGGAACAGGCCCTTGGCGGCAGCACGCTCCTCATCGGTCATCTCCATGGATGCGGCGCGCTTGCCCTCGTTGAGCCAGGCAAGCAGGCGCTTAGCGACCTCGAACTTGGGCATGAGTTCCTTGTCGCGCTTGGCCTCCTTCTCGAGCTTGGGCAGCTGCTTCTCGAGCGTGCCCATGTCGGCCAGGATGAGCTCGGTCATGATGGTGTCGGCATCGCCGGCGGGATCGACGAACTCGCCCGTGCGGCCCACCTCACGCATGACGTTGGGGTCCTTAAAGTAGCGCACGACCTCGCAGATGGCATCGGTCTCGCGGATGTTTGCCAAGAACTGGTTGCCCAGGCCCTCGCCCTCGTTAGCGCCCTTCACCAGACCTGCAATGTCGACAAACTCGACCGTCGCCGGCACAATGCGACCGGGGTTGACGATGTCGGCGAGCTTTTGCAGGCGGCTATCGGGCACATCGACGATACCCACGTTGGGGTCGATCGTGGCAAACGGGTAGTTGGCGGCAAGGCCGGTCTTTTTGGTAAGCGCGGTGAACAGCGTCGACTTGCCCACGTTGGGCAGGCCCACGATACCGATGGAAAGGGACACGACAGCTCCTTTTGGTACAGGTACTTCAAACCGTATAAGTATAGCGCCGCCGCAGCATCCGGGCGAATCCGGACACCGCGGCGGCGCAAATGAAGCAGAGATGCGTGAGAGTTCGAGACAGTAGTCCTTACTTAAGCTCGGGCCAGAAATCCTTGTTGGCCTCGATGAGCTCGTCCAGGATCTGCTTAGCAACGCTTGCCGAAGGAATGGTCTTGGAGAGCGTGAGCGCCTGCCAGAGCTTCTGGTAGCTGCCCTCGACCCAAGCCTGGACAACGAGCTTCTCAACGGAAACCTGCTGCTCCATCAGGCCCTTCTGGAACTGCGGAATCGGGCCCTGGCAGATCTTCTCAAAGCCGTTGGAACCGACGATGCAAGGCACCTCGACCATGGCCGTCGGGTCGAAGTTGGGCACAGCGCCATCGTTGGGGACGATCAGCAGGAAGCGCTCGAGCGTGTTCTCGGCCAGTGCGCAGGCAAGGTCGACGATGTAGTTGGCATGTACATCCGGCTCAAAGCCGCCGTCCTTGGCAGTACCCTTGGCGATGATGTCGCGGCAAGCGCCAAAGACCTTCTTCTCGCGGCCGTCCATAACCTCATTGGCGCGAGTGTAGTTGGGGTCAGACGTCTCGACGACATAGTCCGGGTACAGGTAATACTTGAGGTAGGTATTGGGAATCGTCTCGGGATCGACAGCATAGACATCCTTGGCCTTGCCGAAGGTGTGAATCCAGCTCTCCTCGACATGCTGCCCCTTACCGGCCTCGTGCTCGATGCCGTCCAGGTAGCCGTTCTTAGCCATGTGCTCCTTAATCTGCGGCATGAGGTCGTTGCCGTCCTTGTCGTAGATCTTGCTCCACCAACCAAAGTGGTTGAGGCCGTAGTAGCTATACTGCAGCTCGCGACGATCTTTGATGCCGCACATACGGCTCATCTTATCCATAAGGTCGATAGGCATGTCGCAGATGTTGATGATGCGGCTGTTGGGGCGCAGCACGCGGCAGGCCTCGGCGACGATGGCCGCGGGGTTGGAGTAGTTGAGCATCCAGGCGTTGGGGCTGTACTTCTCCATGTAGTCGAGGATCTCGATGACACCACCGATGGAGCGCATGCCGTAGGCGATACCGCCGGCACCGCAGGTCTCTTGACCAACGCAGCCGTACTTGAGAGGAATCTTCTCGTCGAGCTCACGCATGGCGTACAGGCCAACGCGGATGTGAGCGAGGACGAAGTCAGTACCGGTAAAAGCGGTCTCGGGGTCGGTGGTGTAGTTGAACTCAACCTCGGGGGCGTTCTCGTGGAAGTAGATCTCGCAGGCCTTGGCCACGGTCTCCTGGCGCTCGGCGTTGTTGTCGTAGAAGGTCACCTTGTTGACCGGGAAGCGGTCGCGCTCCTCAAGCAGCATCAGAGCGATGCCCGGGGTGAAGGTAGAGCCACCGCCGGCAATGGTCACGGCATAGTTTTTCTTGGACATGATGTCCTCCTCATTCTGGCCGCTTGCTCAATCCATCCCCGTACGCGGCCTGCACGGTTTGGAATTGTTACCTAGAAGTGGAGTTTTTTATCTCTAGAATCGGCCTTGCGGTGCATACCGGCTCTGCAAGGCCGATTGTTTCGATGGACGATGGTTTACAGAAGACTCTCGAACTTCAGAAGACTCTCGAACTTCTCGCGAACCTGCGGGACGGTAAGGCCGATGATGACCTGGATTGACTGACCTTGGACCACCAAGCCATGCGTACCGATCGCCTTGAAGGAAGCCTCGGGTGCAACGACGCCCTTGTCCTTGACGTTAACGCGCAGACGGGTAGCGCAGTTAGTTACATCGATGATGTTATCCGTGCCACCGAGCAGATCGAGGATGTTCTCGGCAAGCACCAAGCGCTCATCATCTTTACTCTGGGCGACCGATTTGCCAGCAGCAGCACCGCCCTGCTTTTGCTTGTAGTCGGCCTTGGACTTGAGCTCGACCTCAACATCGTCATCCTCGCGACCGGGGGTCTTAAAGTCGAACTTGACGATCAGGAAACGGAAGACCACGACCCAAAGAGCGGTAAAGCACAGACCGACAAGGATGGAGATGGCGTACTGCAGACCGTGTGCGGCCCAAAGGGGCAGCCAGTCCCACGAGAGCATCGAGATGATGCCGCCGTCGAAGATGCCCACGACGCCAAGGAGGTTTTGAGCCATGCAGCCGAGCGCTCCGAGCACGCAGTGGACGACGAACAGGCCGGGCGCGATGAACAGGAAGGTGAAGTCAAGCGGCTCGGTGATACCGCAAAGCATAGCGGTAAGGGTGACCGGGATCAGCAGAGCCTTGACGCGCTGCTTGCGCTCGGGTTTGGCGGTCATATAAAACGCAATGGCGACGCCAAGCGAGCCGAAGACCTTAGTCCAACCAGGGCAGGTATAGGCAGCCCAGGGTGCGGCATCCTTAAGAGCAATGCTCGGATCGGCAGCCAGTTGGGGCAGGATGTTGGCCCAAGCAGCAAAGATGCCGCCGTTGACCGCCGCGTTGTCGTAATAGAACGGCGTATAGATAAAGTGGTGCAGGCCTGTAGGGATCAGCACGCGCTCGAAGAAAGCAAAGACACCCACGCCAAACGTACCGGCGGAAAGGATGAATCCCTGGAAGGCGGAGATAGCAGCCTGAACATGCGGCCACACCAGGCAGGCGATAAGAGCGACCGGAACCATAACGAAGAAACCGATCATATAGATGAACACAGAGCCCGAGAACACGCCCAGCCACTCAGGAAGTTCGGTGTCGAAGAACTTGTTATGCAGCATCGTGGCGATACCAGAAATGATAAGCGCGCCCATGATGCCCATATCAAGCGTTTTGATGCTTGCGATAGTGGCAAGACCAGTACCGCTGCCCGCCTCGACAGAGTAGTCGACCCCAAAGACAGGGCCCCACTGCCCCAAGATTGTGCTTACAAAGTAGTTGAAGGTAAGGTAGATGGCCAAAGCCTCCATGCAGCAGCGAGCGTTCTGCTTGTTCGCGAGCGAGATTGGCAACGCTACGCAAAACAGCAACGGCATCTGGTTAAAGAGCGTCCAACCACCCTGGAGCAGCACATTCCAGCAATCAAACCAAAGATGGCCCGCAGTGGCCATCTCGCCAAAGATCGCCTCGGTGGTAAACAACGTACCCAGGCCGACGACGATTCCGGAAAATGCGAAAAGAATTGCAGGCGTGTACATTGCACCGCCGAAACGTTGTATCTTTTGCATCATGACGGGGAATCCCCCTCTCTTCATTCGGAGCGACTGCGGTTTTGGCTTCACTCGAGACCGCAGACGCGCCGTTTGCGTGTACCTCGTGCAATAGGACGGGTGGGCCCGTGTCCCTGACTTCTTGCACTTCTTTTTTATCATATCACTTATCTAGACAAGTTAGCATTAATACTACGGTCGGTAAACGGTTGATTATTAGCCGTAAACGGTATATGTCCAGTATTTCGCCTGCTAAAGCTGATATAGCTGATGGCCTCAATTCATAATTCTTTTCTACTTGTCTAGATGTGCTTGTCTATATCTATAGACATGCCTATACTTCATTACAACATTCACCGCCACGTTAAGGAGTCACCATGAAAAGCGCGGTCTTCTATGGAAAGCACGACCTCAGAGTCGAGGAATCGGCAAAGCCGGCCGTGGGCAGGCGCGACGTCCTGATCAACGTCAAAGCTTGCGGCGTCTGCGGTACCGACGTGCATATCTATGAAGGCGACAAGGGTGCAGCCGACGTTACCCCGCCCACGATCCTTGGTCATGAGTTTGCGGGCGTTGTCGAGGCCGTGGGCAGCGACGTCGCTGGCTTTAAACCAGGCGATCGCGTGTGCATCGACCCAAACCATCCCTGCGGCTGCTGCGAACCCTGCCGCGACGGAATCAACCACTACTGCGAGCATATGACCGGTTACGGCACCACCGTTAACGGCGGCTTTGCCGAGTACTGCTCCGTCGATATGCAGCAAGTCTACAAGTTGGGCGATCACACCAGCTTTGAGCAGGGTGCTATGACCGAACCCGTCGCCTGCTGCCTGCACGGCATCGATATGTGCAACATCAAGCCCGGCAGCACAGTTGTCGTTATCGGCGGTGGCATGATCGGTCTGCTCATGATGCAGCTCGCCAAAAACGCCGGCGCCACCAAGGTTGTCTTGCTTGAGCCTGTCGAAGGCAAGCGCGAGGTTGCGCTCAAACTCGGCGCCGACCTGGCAATTGATTCCATCCACGAGGACGTCCCGGCCCGCCTGAAGCAGGAGGGCGTCGGCAACGTCGACGTTGTAATCGAATGCGTCGGCAAGCCCGTCACCATCGAGCAGGCCATCCAGATCGCCGGCCACAAGGCTACGGTCATGATGTTCGGCCTCACCAAGCCCGATGAGACAATCACCGTCAAGCCCTTCGAGGTCTTCCAGAAGGAGCTTGTGCTCACCTCGTCCTACATTAACCCTTATACGCAGCGTCGTGCGCTCGAGCTCATCGACTCTGGCAGGCTCGACGTATCCTCGATGGTCGCAAAGGTAGCTTCCCTCGATGAACTCGGCGCCATCCTGTCAGACCCGGCCCTGCGTGCCATGGGCAAATATATAATCGACCCCAGCAAGTAAATCGATTTACACCTGCGCGGGCGGCCCTCATCCGTCGTTCACGCGCCCAGCTCTAGGAGACCGTCATGGCGCGAGCCATCTTCCAAACTATTTATGACAACGTGAAGCAGTCGATTGACGACGGCACATACGCCTATCAGAGTTATCTGCCTTCGGAGACTGAGCTCACGCAGCTGTTTGACTGTTCGCGCATGACGGTCCGTCGCGCCATCTCGATGCTTGCGGCAGATGGTTACGTGCTCCCCCAGCAAGGCAAAGGCATGCGCGTCATTCGCAACATCAGTGACGAGAAGAGTCGTGGTGGCGGCGGACTCGAGACCTTTAAGGAAATCGCGACCAGCCGAGGCTTTGAGCTCAAGACTGTCACCACCGTCTTTGAGCTCCTCGTCTGTAGCAAGGCACTCTCCGGGATTACCGGGTTTCCCGAAGGCTGCGAGCTTACGCGCGCCAAACGCATTCGTTATGCAGACGGACATGCCGTGTGCTCCGACGACTCCTATTACCTAAGCTCACAGGTACCGGGACTGACACCCGAGATTGTCAACGATTCGATTTATCGTTACCTCGAAGAAGACCTTGGCATTAAGATTGCCACGGGCAAACGCGATGTAACGATCGAGCACCCCACGCCCGAAGATGCGCGCGTGCTCGATCTCGACGACTTTAACGCACTCGCCGTTATACGCGGGCAGACCTACAACGCCGACGGCATCCTTATGGAATACACCGAGACCAAGCAGGTCCCCGGGTTCTTTTTGCTCCATGAAACCGTGACGCGCAACGGCACCGGTCGAACCGGCCACCAAAGCAGCATGAACTAACCATCTATTAGTTGCGGTGGGATAGTTCCTAGAATTGCCAGCTTAAGGGCAAAACAGGAACTATTCCACCGCAACTTTTTTGGCCGGCGGGGCAGTATGTCCCACCGACCATCATTTACGCTCTTTCAGCTAGTCCGCGAGCTTTTCTACCTGGTCGAGCATCTTGTCGAGCTTGGCCTTTGCCTCGGCCTTGACCTTCTCAGCTTCTTCGTGAGCCTTCGCCTTCTGGGCGGCCTTTTCCTCGGCTTCGGGATCGACGACGACCAGATTGGACGCGTCGTGCTCAACAAGCTTGAGCGCATGCTCGGGACAAACCTTGACGCAGGCACCGCAGCCCAAGCAATACGTGGACTCCAACGCAAAGCGGCCGCTTCCCACCAAATCGCAGGCGAACGTGGGACATACATTGACGCACTCGCCGCACGACGTGCACTTGTCAAAATCGCACTCCGGCGTGCTCACCTGCATATTCTGGGCAAGCTCGGGGTGGTTTTGCAATGTCGAGAGCACCAGCTGCCGCCCATGCGTGAGCGAACGGCGGCGCTTGGTCGTCGTGGTACCGCACATGGTGTTGAGCGTGCGCTCAAGCTGCGTGATCTGGTGACGGTGGGCCTTCAACTTTTGCGTCACCGAGGCCAGTGCCGCAGTCGCCGGATTGAGCTTGGTCACCGTCAGGCCCGTGGTGCGGGCGATCTTTTCCATGTACTCTTTGCGCTCGTACTCGCGGCGCTTATGGCATTTGAGGCTCTTGGAGTCGACCTCCAAGCCCATACCCGTGCCGGACCACTCCTCGGCCTTCGCAATCGCCTCGCCCAGAATGTCCTCACCGCCGGTGTTGCGGCATTTGTCGCATACACCCAACGGCAGGTACACACTCACGTTGGGATAGTCCGCCAGTACCGAGAACCAGGTCTCGGCCGTAATATCGCCCACGCAGGCAACGACGACCTCGTTTTCGCGCGGCATGCGCTTGAGGGCGCGCGTGCAGGTGACGTAGGCGGTCTCGTGGCTCGTAGCAGCAGAGACGATATCGTCATACAGGTTTTTGGGCGCCAGGCGCGGCGAGATGATCGCCTCGGTCGGACAGGCAGCGGCGCACAGGCCGCACTTGCGACAGGAGTCGAGGATCTCGATGGAGTCTTCCTCGACCTCGATAGCGTTGACCGGGCACACGTCCATGCACGCGGTGCAGCCGCTCTTTTCGTTTTTGCAGGTCAGGCACGGAATGGTGTTACCGCGCGGGCGCTCCTTGTAGTCGGCAGGATTCCACTGCGGCGCCGACGGATCGAGCGCATCGGTCACGCCGCCAAGCGGGTTTTTAAGAAAGTCGAAACCCTTGCTGATCTCGATAATGTCATCAAACAGATCGTGTTCCTGCGCCATGCGCGGCCCCTCCCTGAGCAGTGCAAACAAGCAAGAGATAATGATACGCTATCGGCCCACGCCTCGGGCAAATTACACGCAGAGCATCTTTGCGGCAAATAGCCCATGGCCTATCGCCGCCTCGATTGCACAAGATCAATCAAGCGCCAAACTATGCCTCGCACATGAGCTGCACGAGCTTTTGTTTGGTCACCTTGGCCTGTTCGTTAGCCATATTGCGCTCGTTTCTAAAGACCGCATTTGCAACACCCTGCAAATCGGCATCGGAAATCTCGCTGCACGGACCGTCCACCGACGCCGCCGTGGGGCATACGCACAACGGCAACTCGGCATAAAACGCAACGGCCTTGGCGATATCGAGCATTTTGCCGCCGCCAATACCCACTACCATGTCGCAATACTCGGCCTGGGCTTCCTTAGCCATTTCGACAACGGCCTCTTCCGTACACGGACCGTCATAAATCTTAAAGAACGGCTCACTCAGATCGTCGTCCAGAAATCCATCGACGATCTGCCTGCACAGCCGATCCTCGGTGCCCTGGTCAAACAAGACATAGGCAGCGCAGCCCAACCATGACAAATACCTGCCTTGACGCGACAGTTCGCCCGGCCCCTGAACATACCGGCCGGGACCGCCGTAAACCATGGGAAGCGCCATACGAGAATCCGCCCTTCATCAAACAACGATTGGTGCAAAGTAACCTTGCCCCTTTGCACCATAGCAAAAAGGGGCAAAGCCATCTGTTGGCTTTGCCCCTTCCTTAGCTTGATTTACTCATCCATGAGATAGTAGTGGCCCAGCGCGTCGGCACCCAGGATGGCGTTTGCGACCATCTCGGGCGTCACCTCAAAGGGCATGTTGCACATGGTGTCATCGGGTGCGCAGGCGGCCTCGGCAACAATCATGGCCTTCTCGCGCGTAAGCTCGGCAACGCCAAGTTCCTTCATCGTGACCGGCAGACCCAGCTCAATGCAGAAGCCCAAGACTTCCTCGAGCTTCTCGGTCGGGGCATCCTCGAGTACCAGCTGGACGATGGTGCCGAAGGCGACCTTCTCGCCGTGATACATGCTGTGGCACTCGGGCAGCATCGTCAAGCCGTTATGGATGGCATGGGCCGCAGCGAGGCCCGAGCTCTCAAAGCCAATGCCCGAAAGCAGCGTATTGGCCTCGATGATATGCTCGACGGCAGGCGTCAGTGCACCCTTCTCCAGCGCGACCTTGGCCTTGACGCCATCGGCCATAAGCGTCTCATAGCAGAGCTTGGCGAGCGCCAGACCGGCCATGCCGCCCTTGCCGCCGGCGCAAGTGCCACCGTCGGCATCATGCGTCGCCTGGGCCTCAAAGTAGGTTGCGAGCGCATCACCCATACCGGAAACCGTCAGGCGCACCGGGCTCGCCGCGATAACCGTCGTATCCATCAGGACAATGTTGGGGTTTGCCTTAAGGAAGAGGTACTTGTCGAACTGGCCGTCATCGGTATAAAGCACCGAAAGCGCCGAACACGGGGCATCGGTCGAAGCAATGGTGGGGCAAATGATAACCGGGGACTCCAGGTAATAGGCGACGGCCTTCGCGGTGTCGAGGATCTTGCCGCCACCGACGCCGACGATGATGTCGCAACCGTTGTCACGGGCGAGCGCAACAAGGCGATCGACCTCGCCCTTGGAGCACTCGCCGTTAAAGTCCTCAAACAGCAGCTCGGCCTTGGCCTCGGCAAAGCCGCCCTCGATCTTGGCACCAACGCGCTTCTTGCCCGAAGGCGTCACGATGACGAGGGCCTTAGCGCCGAGCGGCTCGACATAGGAGCCGAGCTTGGCGAGCTCGTCCGGACCCTGGATGTACTTGCTGGGGCTATTGAAGATTGCAGCCATTTTTATCCCATTCTCTAAAAGAAAAAAAGGGGCTCCGTACAGATACGTGCGGAGCCCCTCGTTACGATAACAAGAGTCGATTAGAAATCGATGTCGGTGTCGTAGTAGCAGGCCTTGAGAATCTTCTCGAAGTCGGCAGCCTTGGTCTCACGCGGGTTCTCGGGCGTGCAGGCGTCCTGCTCGGCGTTCGCGGCGATCTCGGGCAGCTTGGCGAGGAACTCCTCCTCGGAAACCATCTGCGGGTTCTCGGCGTCGACCTTCACGCCACCATTCGCGTAATCCTTGATGGACTGCGGAATGTTGAGCTGGTCGTTGAGGTCGCGAATCTTCTGGACGAGCGCAGCGATGAGCTCCTCGTTGGTCTCGCCGGGAAGGTGCAGGATCTCCTTGGCCACGTAAGCGTAACGCTCAGCAGCGCGCGGGTCCTTGGAGTTCCACTGGATAACCTTGCCCAGGTACATGGCGTTGGCAGCACCGTGGATGATGTGGCCGTTCTCGAAGGCAGCGCCGGTCTTGTGAGCCATGGAGTGAACGATGCCGAGCAGGCCCGAGGAGAAGGCGATACCGGCGATGCACTGAGCCTCGTGCATGTGCTGACGGGCCTCATGGTCGCCAGCATAGGACTTGGGCAGCCACTCGACGATCTCGCGGATGCCGTGCAGAGCGTTGGCGTCGGTGAACATAGAGGCGCAGGTGGAAACGTAGGCCTCCATGCAGTGGGTCAGAGCGTCCATGCCGGTATGAGCGCACAGCTTGGCGGGCATGGTGTAGGTGAGCTCGGGGTCGACGATGGCGACATCAGGGGTGATGTTGAAGTCGGCCAGCGGGTACTTGATGCCCTTGGCGTAGTCGGTGATGACGGAGAAGGCAGTGACCTCGGTAGCGGTACCGGAGGTAGAGGAGATGGCGCAGAAGTGAGCCTTCTGACGCAGCTCGGGGAAGCTGAACGGCTGGATGATGTTATCGAAGGACTCCTCGGGATACTCGTAGAAGACCCACATGGCCTTAGCGGCATCGATGGGCGAGCCGCCGCCGATGGCGATAATCCAGTCGGGCTCGAACTCGCGCATGGCCTCGGCGCCCTTCATGACCGTCTCGATGGACGGATCGGACTCGACGCCCTCGAACAGCTTGACCTCGAAACCGCCTTCCTTAAGGTCGTTCTCGACGTCCTGCAGGAACCCGCCGCGGCGCATAGAGCTGCCGCCAGAAACGATGATGGCCTTCTTTCCCTTGAGGTTCTTCACCTCGTGGCGAGCGCCCTCACCAAAGTACAGATCGCGAGGATTGGTAAAACGTCCCATACTGTGCCTCCTAAACAAGCCCCTCTTAGACTTGCGTATATAACGGAGCACCCGATTGGCTCCGTTAGGACCGTTTTGCGCGTTGCCGGCGATGACAATGCGCGATGTCTGAACGTCTCAACGCTCAGACAAACACTATTTTACCGTTCTGGTTGGTCAGTTATTCACCTAAAGCCGACAATGATGAAACGTTTTTTCTATCCCTGAAGACCCTTGTGGGGCATCCATACTCCCAAGCTGGGCAAACGTTTTATCAGGGTTGACCACATATCCCGGGCGGGGCTGTGCCTCTCCAAAATGTGCCCCGTTCGCCGCCAAAAATCGACCGTTTACGGCACTGTGATACCACTCGGTCGTCCAAGGTGCCGACATTTGTGCGATATCCGTCTTCGTGGTGCAAAGGTGCAAGTCCAAGTGCGGCACCCCCGGTGTGCCACATGCGGGTAAACTAGAACCTTATATAGAGACATTTGAACCCTAACCGCAGCAAAGGAGGCCCCATGGCATTCGACCCCATTCAAGAGGATTGCCATCGCCTCGTTCTTGAGGCCTTGCGCCGCGACAATATCCCGCTCACTGACGGCCCCGCCGTCGAGCGTCTAATGGAGCAATTCACCCGCAACCCCGCGCCGCTCATCGTGCACGATCGCGACCGCGCCGGGCACCTCATTGCCAAGGTGGTCGAGGCTGTCGACTACCGCATCCCCTTTATCCCCGACGACGCCCAAGCAGAGCAAGAAGAAGCCGCAGCCGAGAACATGCTCCGCGAGGCAGCCGCGCTCGATCCGGCCAACTGGGATGCCCAGCGCATGCTGACGGCGCTCACCGCCGAATCCAACGAGGAATACGTACAGTATCTGGTGTCCAAGTGCGACGAGGTGGAGCACGATCTGGCGCTCAAGATTGCCTCGGCGCAGGACCCCTACGAACGTGAGGCCGCAGGCGACCTGACCCGCCGTCCCTACCTGCGCTGGCTTGCCGCCTTGGCATCGCGCGCGCTCATTAGCGGCCGCTACCGCATGTCGCTGGATGCCGCGAATCGCAGCCTGGACTTTGCGCCCAACGACCCCGCCGGCGTCCGCCATACCGCGATGCTTGCCATGGCAAAGCTCGAATACCCTGCCGAGGAGCTCAAGCGTTTTCGTTCCGCCCACTCCGTGCCCTATCTTGCCAACACGCCGCTGCGCCGCCGTCCCAAGGACGCAGAGCGCGACCTGGACCCGTGGACGCTCATCGCGCTGATGAGCGCTGCTTGGCGCGAGCTGGATTACGAGGGCGCCGAGCACTACCTGCGCATCCTGGTGCGCTCATGCCCGCACGCGGCCGAGGCGCTCTACTTCCAAACCGAGTTTCCCGATGGCGTCTATGCCCGCGTCAACGTAGGTCCGGGCTCCACCGATGAGCTTGTCCTTGCCCTGTCCGAGGCGACGCCGGTGCTGCAGGAGGGCCTAGGCGCGCCCGACAACGCCAGCTTTGCCGCCTGGGTCGCCACCAACGACATCGTGCGCTCCCAGATCGACGAACGAATCCTGCGCGCGGCCGAACAGGGATTGCCGTTTAAGGGAGGAGACCTCTAATGGATCCGAGCGTCTACATCCCCGCCTATCTGGAGCGCACCTATCTGGCATCGCACCCCGAACTCACCGATGCAGCACGCGAGCTTGTCCATAACGACATCAGCGCAAACCCTCACAAGTATGCGCAGACCGAGCATGCCCAAGCGCTGCTGTCCTATGCCGGCGTTCATCGTCATTTGCTTGACGAGCTTCGCCGCATCGAGGACATGGGCAGCGACGAGGAGTTTGAGCAGACGCGCAACCGCCTGTTCGACGACATGCGCGATGAGCTGCTCAAGATTGTTCGCGTCGATGCGCATGTCCTCGATGCCCAGCTGCTCGCCATCATCCTGGCCGACACGCCCGTCGATGCCTGCCTGGGCGACTTGATGAAGCTCGAGGCGAGCACGGCCGACTACCTGCAACAGAGCGTGCCCGGGTTTGATATGGAGGCCCCGCACTACTGGGCCAATAATGTTTTGGCCGACGGTGTCACCGCAGCAGACCTTACCGTGAGCGAGCCGGCGCTTATCGGCTGGCTTCACACGCTCGAGGCCATCTCGCAGCTGTGCATGGCGAGCGCTCGTTACCGCGCCGCCGCCAACTACTCTCGCCGTGTTCTTAAGGCGGAGGGCTATCCCACCCGGGCCGCCGGCACCGTGTTGCTTGCCCTCGCCCGCTTGGAAGACCAGAACGGTTTTTTTGCCCTGGCACATCAGCTCGAGGAACAGATGGGGGCAGACGCACTCGAAAACTCTCCTTGGTACCTACTCGCCCGCACGATTCTGCTGTTCAAAACAAACAAGATGCGCCCGGCGACGCGCGCGCTGCGTGAGTTCGCCAACCGTTGCGAGGGCGGCGCGTTCTTCTTGCTGAACCCCATGTACCAGACGCCGTATCTTCCCTGCCGACCCGAGCCGCGCGACCCCTGGGACCTCTCGCACCAGGCGGTTTGGGAAGCCGACGGCATTATCTCGGACACCCCCGACTTTGCCCCCTGGGCCAACGCCTGCGAAGACGTATCGCAGCTTGCCCAGGAATTTGCGCGCCGCTACGGCTTTTAGCGACGCGATCGCCCCGACCATGTCATCTATGTTAGGAACGGCTTCATGAACCTCCGCTCATCTCTCGCCTGCACCTCGAGCGATATCGCCCGCTGGGGACTGCGCTCCATCCTCAAGCGCCAGGGCGGCGTGCTTCCCGGCCGCATCGCCATGAAGATTGACCCCGAGCTGCTAAGCGACCTCGCAAGCCTGGTCGACCGCAGCGTGGTGATCACCGGCACCAACGGCAAGACAACCACTTCGAACCTGATCGCCGACGCCGTTGCCGCCAGCGGCGCCACCGTGGTATGCAACCGCGCCGGCAACAATATGGAGCCTGGTGTGGTAGGTGCTCTGCTCGAGGCCCGCGGCGGCCTTAAGCACACCAGCAGCGGCAAGCGCGTGGGCGTTTTTGAGTGCGACGAGCTCTACACCGTACGCGTTCTGCCCAAGCTCAAGCCGACGTACTTTGTGCTGCTCAACCTGTTCCGCGACCAGCTAGACCGCTACGGCGAGATCGACCATACCCAAGACGTCATCGCCCATGCGTTGGAGCTCTCTCCGGCAACAACGCTCATCTACAACGCAGACGACCCGCTGTGTGCCGCGATCGCCGCGCGCGTTCCCAATGTAAGCATCGCCTTTGGCATCGACGGCGCCACCAACACCGAGTCCGACCGCATTAGCGACTCGCGTTTTTGCTCACAGTGCAACGCACCGTTGGAGTACGACTACGTGCAGTACGGACAGCTTGGCGCATACCATTGCCCTTCGTGCGGCTGGGCCCGCCCCGGGCTTGTCCGTCGCGTGACGGGCGTGGAGCTCGGCTGCGACGTCTACGGCTTTGACCTGAACTTTGAACCCGATATCGACGCACCCGCAACGCACATCGCCACGCGCTACAACGGCCTGTATATGGTCTACAACGTAGCTGCAGCCTTCTTTGCCGCCCACGAGCTGGGCGTGGACGCAGCTCACCTGCAGCCTACGCTCGATGCCTACGTGCCAGCAGGTGGTCGCATGGGCCGTTGGAATATCGCCGGCCGTACCGTCGAGGCCAATCTGGCCAAAAATCCCGTGGGCTTCGATCGGCAAATCCAGTCCATCAAGACGGCAGGCGGCAGGCTCTGCGCTTTCTTCCTTAACGACAACGATGCCGACGGCCACGATGTATCGTGGATCTACGACGTCGACTTTGAGCGCATCGCCGACACAACGGGGCTTGTCGCCTTTGCCGGCGGCACGCGCGCGCATGACATGCAGGTGCGCCTCAAGTACGCCGGCATCGATGCCACGATTATCTCGAATATCGAGCAGGCGATCGATGCCGTTGCGGATGAAGCCGCCGGCGACACTTTCTATGCCGTCGCCAACTACACGGCCTTTCCGCCGCTGGTCAAGGAGCTCGATGGGCTCAAAGACACCGATGCGGCTACGGTTGCCGCCCACGCTGCAACGTGCGCCGATGGCAGCGCCGTCCTCGTCGGCGTCGCGCCGGTCGAGCTCTCGCGCCCGCTGCGCATCGTCTACCTGTATCCCGATGCCCTCAACCTCTATGGCGACGGCGGCAATGTCATCGCCCTCGAGCGCCGCTGCGCCTGGCGCGGCATTCCCGTGCGCGTGGACGAGGTCCGCATGGGCGAGGCGCTCGATCTCACCGACGCCGATATCGTCATGATGGGCGGAGGCTCCGACCGCGACCAGCTGGCCGTGGCGCACGAGCTGCTCGCTCAAAAAGACAAGGTTGCGGCCTATGTTGAGGACGGCGGCTCGCTGCTCGCTATCTGCGGCAGCTATCAGCTGCTCGGCCGTTCGTACTATATGGGCGAAAATCGCATTGATGGTCTGGGCGTCATTGCCGCCGAAACTGTACGCGGCTCCGACCGCCTGATCGGCAACGTCGCCGTCAAGACCGACCTGGCGCCTGAGCCCTTTGTGGGATTCGAGAACCACGGCGGCCGCACCCTGCTCGATACAGAGGCCACGCCGCTCGGAACGTCCGTCGTTGCGGGCACCGGCAACAACGGCGACGATGGCTTTGAGGGCATCATCTACAAGGGCGTCATCGGAACGTACCTGCACGGACCAGCGCTACCCAAGAACCCTGAACTCGCCGACTGGCTCATCACCCACGCCCTCGAGCGCCGCGGCGATGCGCAGGCCAAAGCCCTGCTGCCGCTCAAGCCCCTCGACGACACCTACGAGCACGCCGCCCACGACGCAGCCATGAAGCTCCTCCCCTAGCACCCCACCACCACAAAGGGGACAGTGAACCTTTGTGGTGGTTTTCCAGTTTGCCAACGATATACGCGCCGACAAAAAAGTCTGCTATACTCTTTCCCGCTGTCCCCATCGTCTAGCGGCCAAGGACGCCACCCTTTCAAGGTGGATATCGCGGGTTCGAATCCCGCTGGGGGCACCATTTGAGATGTGAAGCCCGTTACCAATTCGGTAGCGGGCTTTTTGCTACCGAAATGCCGGGATTCGAACCCGACAGGGTGCGGAGCTGAGGAAACGCGTGAGCGTTTTCCAGCGCAGCACGCAAGGAGCGGAGCGACGCAGCGGAAGCGGGCGGCGGAAGCCGCACGCGGACATCCCGCTGGGGGCACCATTTGAATTGAAGAGCCCGTTACCCTCGCGGTAGCGGGCTTTTTGCTACCCATGCGCCGGGATTCGAACCCCGAGGGCATTAAATCACACTGTCGTCCAAGGGCCTGTGGGCAAAAAATAGCAAATATGAGTACTGTTACCAATTTAGTAACAGCGATTTCATGCCATCAGAAGGCGATTTAGACGCCAGGGGTCCTACGGCGGAAGAATTGCAGACGTTTATCGGCTAAGTACTTGGACATGTGTTGCGTAACACTTCATATTTTGCAAATAAATAATGCTACAGGACTTGTGACAGTACTCATATTTGACGTTTTTTGCCCACAACCCTTTATACCTAGGCACATCGGCGGCAAAACGGGCTTCAAAGCGTCCTTCGCAAACAAAAACCGGGGCCCGCATGATGCGGACCCCGGCTCAATACCGTGACGATATGTCAGTTACGCTCTACACGTAGAACAGGATGTCGTCGTAGGTCGGAACCGGCCAGTAGTCGGCGGCCACGATCTCCTCCATAGCGTCCACGGCGGCACGCAGCGCATCCATAGCGGGAACGACCTCGTGCGCGTACACGTTGGCCTGCTCCTGGCCATCGAGGGCCTCAGCCTTCTGATGCACGGCGTCAAGCGCCTTGATGGAGTCGTTGATGGTGGTGATGCCGTTGCAGAGCTTGTTGAGCGTGTTCTGCTCGCACTGCATGGCGGCCTCAGCACCGGCGGCACGAATAGTCTCAAGGCCCTTAGCGACCTTGGTGGCATAGGCGGTAATGACCGGGCGATAGGTACGACGCGCCTCGCGAACCATCGTGGTGGCCTCGATGTTCATGAGCTTGTTGTACTTCTCGAGCTTGCAATCGTAGCGGCACTGGGCCTCGGCCTTGGTCAGGACACCCGTCTCCTCAAAGAGCGCGATGGCCTTATCGGAAACAAACGCGGGCAGGGCATCGGCCGTGGTCTTGTTGTTGGCGAGGCCGCGCTTCTCGGCCTCGACGGGCCACTCATCGGAGTAGCCGTCACCGGAGAACAGGATGCGCTGGTGATCGGTCAGCACCTTCTTGCAGTACTCGAGCGCGGCGTCCTGGAACTTATCCTCGGGCGTACCCTCAAGCGCGTCGGCGAAGGACTTGAGCGACTTGGCCACGGCGGCATCGAGCACCAGGTTGGAGTCGGAGACGTTCTGCTCGGAGCCGCAGGCACGGAACTCGAACTTGTTGCCGGTGAAGGCAAACGGGGAGGTGCGGTTGCGGTCGGTGTTGTCCTGCATCAGCTTGGGCAGGGTATCGGCGCCCAGGTCGAGCACGCCGCGCGTGGCATGGACGGAAGCCTTGCCATCGATGATCTTCTCGACGACCTCGGTAAGCTGGTCGCCCAGGAAGATGGACATAATCGCCGGAGGAGCCTCGTTGGCGCCCAGACGATGGTCGTTGCCGGCCGAGGCAACGGAGGCACGCAGGAGCTCCTGATAGTTATCGACGGCCTCGATCACCGCGGTGAGGAAGACGATGAACTGCAGGTTGTCGAGCGGGGTGTCGCCCGGATCGAGCAGGTTCTCGGACTCGGTGCCAAGCGACCAGTTGTTGTGCTTGCCCGAACCGTTGATGCCCTCGAAGGGCTTCTCGTGCAGCAGGCAGACCAAGTCGTGGCGGGAGGCGATGAGCTTCATCTTCTCCATCATGACCAGATTCTGGTCGATGGCCTCGTTGACCTCGCCATAGACCGGTGCGAGCTCATGCTGGCAGGGAGCAACCTCGTTGTGCTTGGTCTTGGCGGGAATGCCGAGCGCCCACAGCTCATCGTCCAGGTCCTTCATGTAGGCCGAGACGGTGGGGCGGATGGCGCCAAAGTAGTGCTCCTCGAGCTCCTGGCCCTTGCAGGGAGCGGCGCCAAAGAGGGTGCGGCCGGTGATGACCAGGTCCTTGCGCTTGCGGTAAGCGTCCTTCTTGATCAGGAAGTACTCCTGCTCGTCGCCCACGGAAGGAACGACCTTCTTGGGGGTCTTGCCAAACAGCGCCAAAACACGCTTGGACTCACGCGAGAGCGCGGTCATGGAACGCAGCAGCGGGGTCTTCTTGTCCAGGGCCTCGCCCGTGTAGGAGCAGAAAGCCGTGGGGATGCACAGGACATCGTCCTTGATAAAGGCGGGGCTGGTGGGGTCCCAAGCGGTGTAGCCACGGGCCTCGAAGGTGGCGCGCAGGCCGCCGTTGGGGAAGCTCGAGGCATCGGGCTCGCCCTGGATGAGGTTCTTGCCCGTAAACTTGGTAATGGCGGTGCCGTCGTGGTTGGGCTCCAGGAAGCTGTCGTGCTTCTCGGAAGTAATGCCCGAAAGCGGCTGGAACCAGTGCGCGTAGTGCGTCGCGCCCTTGGAGATGGCCCAGACCTTCATGGCATGGGCAACGGCGTTGGCCACATCCAGGTCGAGCGGCTCACCGCCCTCGAGGGTTGCAGCAAGACGCTTCCAAATGTCCTTGGGGAGGTAGTCCTTCATGACTTCCTCAGAGAACACCATGGTCCCGAAGCGGTCAGTAAGATCGGCCATACGGAACTCCCTTCGTATCGGCACCGCGTGAGAAGCGGTGTTGATTACTAACGAACGAGTCATAGCTTAGACTCGCCGTGTTTCCGCGACATTACCGTTATGTTGCTGTCGCGAAACCAATCAATGAGGTTACCCTATCGAGGCGGCGTTGCCACCCTCAACAGCCAATCAACTGTATAAATAGCAGACCTCTCCCCATGGTTTAAGGGTAGTCAATTTGGGATGGAGCTCTATTAACTGGTATTTTGCATCAGATACCAGTCTTTATAGTCCGTGCCTAGATTAGCCGCTCTGTTATAGAGAAAGCCGATAGCAAGGCATCTTTGATTGGTATCCTCAAATAGCGAGTGAAACTCCACCGTGGCACAGTGGTGCTGTAGAATCCTTACAACACATCACACTATTACGTATCTAGAGGAGCACGATATGCGCGTCGACGAGGTTTTTAAGCAGGCAGCATCCCAGGGCACCGCGCCCATTTCGTTTGAGATGTTCCCGCCCAAGGGCGAGCTGACCCTCGACACGGCTCGCGAAGTGGCAGGCAATCTGTGCAAGCTTTCGCCGAGCTTTGTCTCGGTCACCTGCTCGGCCGGCGGCTCGGGCAACGGTGCCGCCACCGCCCCCATCGCGCATATGATTACGAGCGAATTCGATACACCCTCGGTGGCACACCTTACCTGCGTGGGCCGCTCGCACGCCGATATCGCCGCCAAGATCGACGAGTATCGCACCGCCGGCGTGGAAAACATCCTGGCCCTGCGTGGCGATCTCCCTGCCGGCGCAACCGAGGACGACAAGCCCGCCTCCGACTACGCCTACGCCCGCGACCTCATCCCCGAGCTCGTCGACGCCGGCTTTTGCGTGGGCGCCGCAGCCTACCCCGAGGGCCACATTGCCTGTGAGGATCTCAACCTCTCGGTCGAACACCTCAAGCAAAAACAGGACGCTGGCGCGAGCTTCTTTGTGACGCAGCTCTTCTTTGATAACGAGTGCTTCTACCGTTTTCGCGATCTTGCCGACAAGGCCGGCATCACCGTGCCCATTACCGCGGGCATCATGCCGTTTATGGGCAAGTCGCAGATCAGCCGCATGGTCTTTATGTGCGGCGCGTCGCTGCCCTCCCCCGTCATCAAGATTCTCGCCAAGTACGAGAATGACCCCGAGAGCCTGCAGGCAGCTGGTGTAGATTATGCAGCCCGCCAGCTTTGCGACCTCAAGGAGCACGGCACCGACGGCCTGCACCTGTACACTATGAACCGTCCTGCGATCGCCGCGACCATTATGGAGCGCCTGGGGTAATGGAAAAACCGCACATCGATACAACCGCTGTCGAAGTGCCGGCCGACCTTGCGTCGCCGGCGCTTTACCGTGTCGATGCTGCGCACCATCCCCGTGTCGACCGTGCCGAGATGCTGCGGTATCTGGGTTACGGCGGCCAGCAGATCGAGCCCGAACTGTCACGACGTATTGAGCTTGTCGTTGAACGTCTGGAACTGGAGATTGAGCCCCGCGGCGTGCGACGCGTGTTTGCCGTCGATGCCACGGGCGTTGACGAGCAGGGCAAGCCCAGCATCCGTCTGGTTGGCACCAACGTTGAGCTGCGAGGTCGCGATATCTATCGACATCTCAAAGATGCCCGCTTTGCCGCGCTCATGGCATGCACCCTCGGCATGGACGCTGAGCGTCGCCTGCGCACCACGGGAGCCCAACATCCCCTGGAGGGTGCCGTGCTCGACGCCGCGTGCTCCGCTTACGTGGAAGCCGCCGTTGAGCAAATGGACCAGCAGGTCAAGACGGACGCCGCCGTTCATGGGCTCGCCGGCAACTGGCGCTTTAGTCCCGGCTATGGCGACTGCCCGCTCTCGGCCCAGCGCTCGATCGTCAATGCGCTCAACGCCACGCGGCTCATCGGGCTGACCGTCACGCCCACCAGCCTGCTCATGCCCACCAAAAGCGTGACCGCGGTGATCGGCCTGTTTGACGGCGAGGTCCACGACGCCCAGAGCCGCCCCACCTGCAATATCTGCCGCATGCGCGAGCACTGCCGCTTCCGCGCCGCCCACACCACCTGCTATTCGCATTCTGAATAAAATGTCAATTGATGGCACGGTATCGAGGGAATCTCATCCGTATGTAAGCGGATGTCCTCACAAACAAGTACCATTAGATGCCAAATAACAACTATCTGAAAGCCAATACATGCACAACATTCTGCAGTTCTCGCCACAACTAACCGCGCTTGAGTTTTTTTCAGGCATTGGCTTGGCTCGTGCCGGCATGGCAAAAGCCGGAATCAAAACAATCTGGGCAAATGACATAGACCATACTAAATGCGCCATGTACAGCCAGTGTTGGGGCGATGAACATCTAGTCGAGCAGGATGTTCACACACTCGACCCCGACCTAATACCCCAAGCCGACATCGCATGGGCGTCAAGCCCTTGCACAAACTTATCTCTCGCGGGAAACAGGGAGGGACTTATCTCTGGCAAAGAGTCCAGTGCATTCTTTGGCTTTATTAAGGCCATCGAAGGAATGAGCGATCGTGCCCCGCGGGCACTTGTTCTCGAAAATGTCATCGGCCTTGCCACGTCTAATAACAGTGATGACTTTAGACTCGTTTGCCAGGAATTTAATCGTTTAGGCTATTCATGCGACGCCTATTTTATCGATGCACGGCACTGGCTTCCCCAGTCACGCCCCCGCATGTTTGTCGTCGGATTAAAAAACCCTCTTCCCAACAGCCGACTCGATTCCTCGCTTCGACCTGAAAAGGTCTCCTGGATTCACTCCGACCCTTCACTCATTACGCACGTCTCTCACCTAAACGAACCGAGCCCACTTCGCATGAGGGGCCTTGCAACGGTTGTTGAAAATATTCCCGAGGACGACAAGCGTTGGTGGAACAAAAACCAGGTGCAAGCATTTATCGACTCACTTGCACCGCATCAAGCAGAGCGCCTTCAGCGCTTCTTAAATGCCAAAGAAAAAATTGTTCGCACTGCTTACCGTCGCACGCGATCGGGTGTTGTGCGCTGGGAAATCCGTGAAGAAGAAATTGCCGGATGTCTAAGAACGGCTCGCGGCGGCTCATCAAGACAGGCAGTCGTTATATGCGAAAACGGAAAGATAGAAGTTCGCTGGATGACTGGAACTGAATATGCCCGTCTCCAAGGTGCTGACTCATGTCAGTTTAGCGGCTTCTCGGATGCTCAGATTCGCTACGCATTCGGCGATGCAGTTGCCGTGCCAGTTGTCACTTGGCTTATAAAAAATGCAGTCAAACCCGCGCTTATGTCTTCAAGGAACGGAGTGAACAATAATGGAAATGACCAATTGCTCCTTGGGCGAGCCCGATAAAGGTATCTTGGATGCCATTGAACTCTGGTACGAATCCAAGCGCAACAAGCGAGGCAATGTCAACCGTAACGTTATGGCGGTTGGCATAGGCATAAGCGAGCTGCTGCAAAACCGTTTTCCGCTCACCGACGATTATGTGCAATCGGACAAGGGGAGCCAAGTACGAGGCCTAAGTGGAGCATGCATCAAAACAGTTTTAGCCAGACATGGGGAAACGCGTGCCTTCGCGTCAGAGGGCGGCAGAACCTCACGCGGCACACTCCCGATGGCGCTTGAGCTTGCCACAATTATCAACTCTGCCCTACCCAGTGACATTTGCGAAGACACTCGTCTTGAAGCTGCGAATGCAATCGCCAATTTCTTCGTCGAGCGAATCCAGGTCGATTTCTTTAACCGGCAGAGAATCAAAGTCGAAATCGATCTTCAAAAACCAATTTCTGTCATTGTCGATGATATCCTAGCCGAAGCAAGCCTACGGTCCGATAAGCCAACGGGTACCGTCGCACAGCACCTGGTAGGTGCAAAACTAGAGATGTTATTTCCAACCATAGAAATCGGAAAGGACAACTCAAACGCCGCCGACCAGCAGACAGACCGTTCTGGCGATTTCCAAATCAATGATGCTGCATTTCATGTGACTGTATCGCCAATGGCCAAATTGACCGATCGATGCCGAGATAACATTCGAAATGGCATTCGGCCCATCGTCGTTGTCCCCCACGATAAAGTTTCCTTCGCTTACGGACTGTTCGAAAGTGAGGGACTCGGCAATCGCGTACAGGTTATCGCGCTCGAATCGTTTATCGGCATCAATATTGAAGAGTTATCGTTCTACAAGCGAGGCCTAATTCGATTAAATGTCGCACGGCTTCTTGCCCACTACAACAAGCGAATCGAAGATATCGAGCCCGACAAATCTCTTCAAATAGAAATTCCTCAGTGGGCTCTAGACGAAATGGATGCACATGGCGAATAGCTCAAACATACTTATCACTCATGATCTGGACGGTGCCGCGCTGGCGGCACCCGTTGATGCCGCACGTCGCAACGGTGCCACATACAAGACGCGCACGATCGACGATCTGCGCATTAAGGACGATCGCCTGCGTGCGGCCATCGAGGGCACGGGACACCTGCTGTTCGACGGCGGCATGGGCACCATGTTGCAGGCCGCTGGCATGAAGGCGGGCGCCCTGCCCGAGCTGCTCAACTTTGAGGAGCCCCAGGTCATTACCGACATTCAGCGCCAGTACGTCGAGGCTGGCTGCGACGTGATCACCGCCAACACCTTTGGCGCCAATGCCCACAAGCTCGACGGCGCCGCCACCGTGGCAGATGTCTTTGCCACCGCTGTCGCCTGCGCCCGCGCGGCTGGTGCCCACTACGTCGCCGGCGATATCGGCCCCATCGGCGCGCTGCTTCGCCCCTTGGGTACCCTCAGCTTTGACGAGGCCTACGACCTCTTTGCCGAGGAAGTGCGCGCAGGCGTCGCCGCGGGTGTGGACCTCTTTATTATCGAGACTATGACCGACCTGGCCGAGATCAAGGCGGCGGTCCTCGCCTGCCGCGAGAACTCCGACCTGCCCGTCTTTGCCACCATGACCTTTGAGGAAGACGGCCGCACCTTCTTGGGAACAAGCCCCGAGGTCGCCGCCATCACGCTCGATGCCATCGGCGCCGACGTTTTGGGCATCAACTGTAGCCAAGGACCGGCCGAGCTTCGAGGACTCGCCGCACGTATGCTCACCGTTACCGACAAGCCCGTTATGGTGCAGGCCAATGCAGGACTCCCCCATGTGGACGACGACGGCAACACCGTCTTTGATATCCAAGCCCCCGAATACGCCGAGGCCGTCGCCGGCATGATCGCCGACGGCGTGAGCGTCGTGGGCGGCTGCTGCGGCACCACGCCGGCGCACATGGCAGCGCTGCGCACGCTTATCGATAACCACACGCCCAGCCCGCGCCACCGCAAGCCCAGTATGTCGGTCACGAGCGCCCAGACGGTCGTGGACCTTCCCTGTGACGGCCACAAGATCGCCGTCATCGGCGAGCGCATCAACCCCACCGGTAAAAAGCGCCTGCAGCAGGCCCTGCGCGACGGCGACCTGGACTACGTCGTGAGCCAGGGCATCAGCCAGCAGGAACAGGGCGCCGACATCCTGGACGTCAACGTGGGCCTACCCGAGATCGACGAGGTCAAGATCATCCAACAGGCCACCGAGCAGCTCCAGGGCTCCACGCTGCTGCCGCTGCAGATCGACTCCACCGACCCCGCCGCCGTCGAGGCCGCCGTGCGCCGCTACGCCGGCAAGCCCATCATCAACTCGGTCAATGGCAAGCAGCAGATCATGGATGAGATCTTTCCGCTGGTCGCCCACTATGGCACCAACGTTGTCGGCCTTACGCTCGACGAAGGCGGCATCCCCGATACCGCCGAGGCTCGCTTCGCCATCGCCGAGCACATCGTGGCCGAGGCTGCCCGCTACGGCATCGGACCGGACCGCATCCTCATCGACTGCCTGGTCATGACCGCCTCGACCAATCAACGCCAGGCAGAGCAGATCCTGCGCGCCATGTCCCTGTGCAAGGAGCGCCTGGGCGTCAAATGCGCGCTCGGCGTGTCGAACATCAGCTTTGGCCTGCCTGCCCGCCCGCTGCTGGGCTCGGTCTTTTTGGCTGCCGCTTTTGGCGCGGGCCTGGACGCCCCCATCATGAACCCGGGCTCCAAGCGCTTTATGGATACCGTCTACAGCTATCGCGTCTTGAGCGTTGAGGACGAGGGCTCGACCGGATACATCGAGCGCTACGCCGGCTGGACCGATCCGTATAAGATCGCCGCAAACCCGGCAGCAGCTCAGGCCGCATCGACCGACGCCGCGCCCGCTGCTGGCACCGCCGGCGCCGACGGCAACGACGACCCCATCCGCCACATGGTCGTCTCGGGCCGCAAAGGCGAGATCGCTGCCGAGACCGAGCGCCTGCTGGCCGACCACGACGCCATGGACCTCATCAACAATCACTTTATCCCCGCCCTCGACGAAGTTGGCGTCCTCTTTGACCAGGGCAAGTTCTTCTTGCCGCAGCTCATGGCCTCGGCCGAGGCCGCGCGCGTGGGCTTCGACACCATCAAGCGCCTGATGCCCGCCGGCGAGATTGCCGACAAGGGCAAGATCTGCGTGGCCACCGTCAAGGGCGACATCCACGATATTGGCAAGAACATCGTCAAAATGCTGCTCGACAACTACGGCTACACCGTCTTTGACCTGGGCCGCGACGTCGATCCGCAAGAGGTGCTCAAGACCGTCAAGGAGCGTGACATTAAGCTCGTCGGCCTCTCGGCGCTTATGACTACCACCGTCGTGGCCATGGAGGAGACCATCAAGCTGCTTCATACTGAGGTGCCGGGCGTCAAGATCATCGTAGGCGGCGCCGTACTCACCCCCGAATACGCCAAGCAGATCGGCGCGGACTACTACGCCAAGGACGCCGCCGAAAGCGCTCGTATCGCCGAAGAGGTCTTTGGGCAGTAACACAACGGAAACAACCGAGCACCAAAACGTGCCGCATGCGCCACTTGGCACGTGCGGCACGTTAGAATAGATAAGACTATGCTCGTTTTGGCAGATAGGAGCGCAAGGATGGCGATCACGCCCGCAGAAATCGCGGAAACCCGCGGCATGGTTGAGGAGCAGAACCTCGACATCAGGACCATCACCATGGGTGTTTCGCTCATGGGTTGCGGTGACGAGAACCTCGACCGCATGTGCACGAAGATCTACGACCACGTGACGCACACGGCTGAGCATCTGGTCGAGACCGCCGAGAACCTCGAGCGCGAGTACGGTATCCCCATCGTCAACAAGCGCGTTTCCGTCACCCCGGTGGCGCAGATCGCCGCGTGCTGCAAGGATGAGGACCTCACCCCCATCGCGCATGCCCTCGACCGCGCGGCCGAGACGCTCGGCATCGACTACCTGGGCGGCTTCTCCGCGCTCGTCCAGAAGGGCATCGGCGACGCCGACCGCCGCGTCATCCAGTCCATCCCCCAGGCGCTCGCCACCACGAGCCGCGTCTGCTCCAGCGTCAACGTCGCCAGCCTGCGCGCCGGTATCAACATGGACGCCGTGCTTATGGCCGCCCAGACCATCATCGATGCCGCTAAACTCACGGCCGACCAGGATTCCGTTGGCGCGTCCAAGTTTGTCTGCTTTGCCAATATGGTCGAGGACTCCCCGTTTATGGCGGGCGCCGTCCACGGCGGTGGCGAGGCCGACGCCGTCATCAACGTAGGCGTCTCGGGCCCCGGCGTTATGGCCGCAGCCCTGGAGACGCTGCCCGATTCCGCATCGATGATGGAGGTCGCCGAGAAGATTAAGCAGACCGCCTTTAAGATCACCCGTGCCGGCGAGCTCATGAGCCGTGAGGCAGCCCGCCGTCTGGGTGTCGAGAAAGGCATTGTCGACCTGTCGCTGGCTCCCACACCCGCCATCGGCGACTCCGTCGCGCGCATCCTCGAGATTATCGGTGTTGGCACCTGCGGTGGCCCCGGCACGACCTGCGCGCTCGCCATGCTCAACGATGCCGTCAAGAAGGGCGGCGTCATGGCAAGCTCCAGCGTGGGCGGTCTCTCCGGCGCTTTCATCCCCGTGTCCGAGGACGCCGGCATGATCGCCGCCGTCGAGGCCGGCGCGCTTTCGCTCGAGAAGCTCGAGGCTATGACCTGCGTGTGCTCCGTCGGCCTGGACATGATCGCCATCCCCGGTGACACCCCGGTCGAGACCATCGCCGGCATCATCGCCGACGAGATGGCCATCGGCGTCATCAACAACAAGACCACGGCCGTCCGCGTGATTCCTGCCATCGGCAAGGGCGTGGGCGACTGCGTCGAGTACGGCGGCCTGTTCGGCCGTGCGCCCATCATGCCGGTGAACCCCAACGCCGGCACCGTGCTTGCCCACCGTGGTGGACGCTTCCCGGTGCCGCTGAACTCGCTGAAGAACTAGCTGAGGGGTTTGAGCGAGGAGCCCCGCCGCCGGACGGCAGACATATAAGGTCGCCTGCTCGGACAGTCCTGACTCGCACGGAGAGCACATTAAGTGCTCTCCGGCTCGTGCGGAACTCGCGATCGACCTTATATGTCTGCCGTCCGGCGGCGAGGCTCCCGCACAACGGGACCTCGGTTGGGTTCTATCCCGGTTGCAGTCGCTTCGCTCCTGCACCGCATGGTCGATACGGCGGTTTGGCGTTGGATCGGTTCTTTCTGATATATGCTGGTTGCGGCTCTTCTTTTGGGAGGGGTCGCTTTTTTGTTGTGAGGGGGATGGCCCGTGGCTGATAGAGGAATTCAATCTGAGCTGCTTTCTGCGGATTGGAATGGCGAATGGATGCGTCTGCAGGCCGCTCGGCATCGGGCTGATGATTCTTTTGAGTGGGATAAAAGGGCTCGGCATTTTCGGCCGCTTGAGACTGCCCCTTATGCTCGGGATTTTATGAAGCTGTTGGCGCTTGAGCCCGGCGAGTCGGTGCTTGATATGGGGTGTGGGGCTGGGTCGATTGCTATTCCGCTTGCTCAGGCTGGGCATTCCGTGATTGCTGCCGACTTCTCTCCTGCCATGTTGGGCACGCTTGATGCCGGCATTGAGTATTACGGGCTCGAAGATCTTATTACACCGCTTGAGCTTGCTTGGGATGATGATTGGGATTTGGTTGGACCGGTCGTGAAAGCGATAGATGTTGCCTTTGCCAGTCGGTCGGTTACGACGACCAATCTAAAAGGTGCGCTTGCCAAGCTTGACCGTACGGCTCGTCGGCGTTGTGCTGTCACGATGGTCGCCAACTCCAGCCCGCGCTATGATCTGCACCTGATGAACGCTATCGGTGCCTCGGTTACCTGCAGTAATGGCTTTGTGTACGCCTTCAACATCCTCATTCAGATGGGTGCGTTGCCGCAGGTTACGTACTTTGAATCGCCTCGTCGCGATACCTTCGATAACCTCGAGGCAGGCGTGGCGGACTTTTCCCGCATGCTCGAGCGTGGCAACGAGGATAAGATCGACCGCCTGCGCGATTACATCGCCCAGCACATGATCGAGAACCCCCATGCCGGTGAGCCGGGCTCCAAGGGCGTGCCGCAGGGTCACTATATGCTCGATCATGTCCGCAAGGTTCGTTGGGCGTTTATTGCATGGGAGCCGGTATCTGCGCCCAGCTCATAGCCTGTTCGCAGCCCGCGCCGCCCACTCACTCGGCATCCGCATTCTTTTTGAACTGGGCAAACGCGCTCCACACCGCGCCGTTCCTGCGCTATCGTGGGACAGCTCACGTAGATTAAGGCCCCATTGCGGGGCGCCCCATACATAGAAAGCGAGAACCCATGGCACTGACAGGAGCACAGGTCAAGCAGCTTCGCAGCATGGCCCATCACCTCAACCCCGCCATCATCATCGGCAAGTCCGACGTCAACGAGGGCACCGTCGAGCAGACGGTCGCCTACCTGGAGAAGCACGAGCTCGTTAAGTGCTCCGTGCTCGATGGCTCCAGCCTTTCCGCCCGCGAGGCCGCCGAACAGCTCGCCGAGCGTTGCCATGCCGAGGTCGTCCAGGTCATCGGCCGCAAGTTCTCGCTGTATCGCGAGTCCTCGCGCAAGGACATCGAGAAGATCAAGCTCGTCTAAGAGCCAATGATCCGGCGAGCCAACACATAGCAAGCTTACGGGTGCCCAAGTACTTCGGGCGCCCGTTTTTTATCGCTCGACCAGCACGCGATTGAGCCGCCCTTCCACCAAGCGCTCGTATAGGCGCCGCGTCTCGGGCTCGGGCACGCCATTGACCTGTTCCCTCAGATGGTGCATATGCCCGCTGTACAGCTCGACGATATCGCGCCGCCGCCCCGCCGCACTGTAGACGCGCATGGCGCAGCGCACCATATCCTCACGCGCCGTTTCCTGTCGAAGCCCCGACTCCGCCAGCCAAATCGCCGACTGTAGATCGTTTTCTTCTAGAGCGGCATTGGCCCCCTTAATCATGCAATCGATGTACTTTGACTGCATAATGCGTCGCATACGCAAAAAGTAGGTGGGATTACAGCCATTGGGAACATACAACGGTCCGGCATAAAGCTGCTCAATCTTAAGGCACAACTCGACCAGATGGGGCCCGCGCGCACCCGTGCGATTTCCCAAAACCTCGCGGCTTATCTGGTCAAACAGCCGTACATCGGTCTTGACGTAGTCACCGTTGAGTCCGATGCATTCATTTTGGATGAGCACACACGACTTGCCATCCGGCGTCGGCCCCAAAGCCGACCGCAAGCGCGATATCGTCGAGTACAGGTTATTGCGGGCGCTATTGAACTCGGCATGGGGCCACAGCTCCATGGCCAGCGTCTCACGATCGACGAGCGCATCCATGCCCAGCGCAAGCCGCTCGGCAAGCGTCGCCGCCTTCTTGCGGCGCCACATTTTGTCCGTGATGGGAAACCCGTCGCGCTCGGCGCGAAACGCGCCAAACATGCGAATCTCGATATGGTCGATGGTATCAACGGCTTCAACCTCGCCGGCCTGGAACAGGCGCTCGCCCTCCCCTTCCAAATCGTTGCGCAGCGAATACCGCGACAGCTCGCGCACGGGAAGTTTCTTGCGTATCCTGGTCGCCGGCTCGCCCAGACAATGCATGGCAAGGCGCGCAAAGAGCCGATACGATGGCTCTAGAATCCCCGCACGATTCATGGACATCCAGGCCGCAAGGTCGCTGTCTCGGCCCGCACAGGCTAAATGCAGCGCAATCATCCAGGCTTCTGCGCCACCAACCTGCGTCTGGCTTATATCGAGTAGCTCCGCTTCCTCGCGCACCGAAACCATCGAGGTGTTACGCAGATATGCCGCGCGTTCCAGCAGCAATGCGTTATCGCGCATGTACGCAATCGACTCCTCGGCAAGTTTGAGCACTTGGACCGCACGGAACTTTGCATTAACCGGCCGTCCCTCTGCCAGCGACTGCCAGCCTTCTAGCAACAGGCCAAACAGCTGAATCTGATTGTCGCGCATGCGCACGGCAAAACGATCGAGCTCGTTGAACGCCGCATCGTCGGTTACCGGCAAGCCGGAAAGGAGCCGCCGTGCCGCCAACACCATGCGCACCCAGATAGCCATCGCCTTAAGCCCACGCACGTCGAGTGCCTCCCGCACCAGCGCCATCTCGTCGTCGCGTTCATCGGTTCCCGAAAACGACCCGTCAAAAAGCTCCACCAGCATGCTATCGGCCCGTATAACAATCCCCGCGATGTCGAGCTCGCAGTCGTAGGCCCTGCTCGTTTTGAGCTGCTGCAGAACGCCGCCGTCATCTCCCCGCTCGGTCAGACAGCGCTTGACCTCGATATGCGCAGACAACATATCAAGTGCGGTATGGGATGTCTCGATTTCTGGCACGGCCAGGTTCGTAGGAAGCCCAAGCCCGTTGTCCCCATAGCAAACAGCCGTCAGCGTCTGGGCCACCCTCCATGAAACAGGATCTATTTCGCAGGCCGCCCGTTCGCCCCCGCGCTCGATAACCGATGCCATATAGCGAGCGAGCTTTGTATTGGACACGCTGACCGCTGCCAGATATACGCCGAGCGCCTCGGCAGGCGTTGGCTCTGGAGCCGGATCGTCGGCATCGATCGTGCCCAGCGCTGCTCGGCAGATATCGGCCCCGTGACCCGTCAGAGCAAGATCGACCCCATACTGCCCAGCAAGTTCAAGAACCGCCTCACGGTCCAAAAAGGCGTCCGCCAGGCCCATCGCCGCATCGCATCGGCCCGCCTTAAGCAAAATCCGGGCCGCCCTCGGAACAAGTTCGGGGCGAACCTCGGCCACCAACTTACGCAAACGCAAGCGTCCGTTATCCTCCGTGCCCAGACACGTAAAACTCCGCTCGGCGGGATCCAAGCCAAAGATCGGGTAGTCGCGTACAAAGTAGGACTGGTCGACCATCGACAGCCTTACCCCACAAGCCTCGAGTTCTGCGATATTGCCCTCGCCCATCAAAACCATGAGACATGCCACGCAAAACAGCGCATTATTGTCGAGCGAAGCCAGATCGGCAAGTGCCGCGCCATATACGTTGACAATCTCGTTTTCGAGCAGGCCGGCTACGTCGCCTTGGCCATACAGACCCGTCTGCAATGCCGAAACGAGCTCGGGCACGCCCTGCGTGAGCTGATAAAAGTCGAGCGATGTGCTGATCGAAAACGCCGATGCCCACGCCGAATACTCATAGGCATGCACCTTGAGCATCTGCGCATTGATCTTAACCGAATCGCCCAGCCCATGAATCAGCTGACGATTTGAAGGACGGCAGGAGATAAAGACCCCTACCCCCATAGCGCGCAGGCCGCGAATCCTGTCGATGAGGTCTTCGGTATCGTGCTGATCGAGGTTTGGCACATTATCAATCGCGATAAGAGAGTGCGGTTTGTCTTTGAGTTCTTCGGTAACCACCTCGAGCTGCATAAACACCTCGCGCCCAATGGCACGATCGGCCTCGATAATCCGCACGGGGCCTCGCGTCGGGTCGCATTTAACCTCATGGGTGTACTGCAGCAGCACCGAGGTCTTCCCAAACCCGTCGGGCGCATAAAGAACCACGATGCCGGCCTTTCGGCCCTTGGCGATAAGCTCATTCATCAAGCGTTCGCGTCGCACCATATAGCCTCCGCCCAGCGGCATCAGCTCGAGGTCGTCTATACCGCTCAAATCGTTTACCATGCCCGCTCCTCAACCCGACCGTATGGACACTGTAGCCGCAAGACCATACAAGCCGCGCTATGAATAGAGCGACCTTGTGTTTTAGGTTGTCTTTTGGTACGCAAGCGGCAAGTTTTTGTACAGCGAGGGCCGATTGTTATTAATCCCCCGACTAATCGGTCTTTAAGCAGGTAAATGAACTTGTCAGCTTGTCCCATCTAAGCGGCAGTGTAACGCAAATGAACATGGTTCAGTTATGTCATTCAACTCGCCTAGCACCCGCTACCGTCTACGACCTTCTAGTGGCATTTTTGCATAGAATCTGGTATGGAATGAATCAAGCTGTTGGACATCTGGCGTTCGTCAAGCTTGCGGCAAGATTTTGGTCAAGTGGGCAAAAAGGGATAGCAAAAAGGCCCCCGCAAAGCGGAGGCCTTAGGCAAGGCTATGTCGAGCTGCAGGATTCGCGCTACTCGCAGAGCGAAAGGGCGGCCTCGTCGGCAACGACAACGCAGTTGGTGTGCAGCTGCAGGATCGAAGCCGGGCACTCGGGCGTAACCGGACCATAGCACATATCATGCACGGCCTGAGCCTTGGCCTCGCCGTTGGCGACAACCAGGATCATGCGGGCATACATGATGGTCTGAGTGCCCATGGTGTAGGCCTGACGGGGAACATCGTCGATGCTGTCGAACAGGCGGCTGTTGGCCTGAATGGTGCTCTCGGTGAGGTCGACGCAGTGCGTACCCTTGGAGAAGTGGTCATCGGGCTCGTTGAAGCCGATGTGGCCGTTGTTGCCAATGCCGAGCAGCTGCAGATCCGGGTAACCGGCGTCGGCGACGATCTTGTCGTACTCAGAGCAGGCAGCGGCGGCGTCGGGGTTGGAACCGTCGGGCACATGCGTGTTGTTCAGGTCGATGTTGATGTGATCGAAGAAGTTCTCACGCATGAAGTAGTGATAGCTCTGGGGATCGTCGTGCGAAAGGCCGCGATACTCGTCCAGGTTGTAGGTGCTGACCTCGGCAAAGTCGACGTCGCCCTTCTTGTACCAAGCAGCGAGCTGCTTGTAGGCACCGATCGGGGTGGAGCCGGTGGCAAGACCCAGCACACAGTCGGGCTTGAGGATAACCTGGGCCGAGATGATATTAGCGGCCTTGCGGCTCATATCCTCGTAGTCTTTAGCTTTAATGATCTTCATTACGCGTCCTTTCTCGTTCAAGAGAGGCAAGGCTCCCTTACAAGCACTTGCCCGCGGCCCGCGTCGGCCGCAACCAACGTGTGCGGCCACCAGGGCGAGGTCGCGTAATGTATGTGTCTCGTGTCTAACCGCGTCGAGGCCCCTGCCCGTCCACGGTGACCCAAAGCCTTTTAGCTTCGGACAAATCCCATCTTGCCACGGAGGGCGTCCTCTTTCAAGGGCGCCCTCCGTAAACGTGTTTGAATTGTAGGCTAATGGCCACGTGCACTTACTAGCGCTCGCGAGCAACGATAAGCTGGTCCATCTCTTCGACATGCACGCCAACGGAGCCCTTGATGCTCGAGAACTCAACGGAGTTGCACACCAAGATGGGAACCGTCACATCGTAGCCCTCGGCAGCAATTGCCTCGCGATCGAACTCAATGAGTACATCGCCCTTATGGACGATGTCACCCACTTGCGCATGTACGGTAAAGTGCTTGCTCTCGAGCTGAACAGTGTCCAAACCAACGTGGATGAGCACGTCCAGGCCATCGACCGTGTTAAGCGCAACGGCGTGTCCCGTGGGAAAAATGGCCTCGACCTTGGCATCAGCCGGTGCAATCACACGCGTTCCGGTGGGCTGAATCGCCACGCCCTGGCCCAAAAGGCCGGTGGCAAACGTCTGGTCGTTTACCTCGGAAAGCGGAATGACGTCGCCCGAGATGGGAGCATCCAGCGTAAGGACTCGACCACGCATACCAAAAGACCTTAGGACTTTAGTGAACATGCTCCCCCTCGGACATACCGATCAATCAAAATAACATTAACAGTTTACCACTTGGCAACGGTTTTTGACCATTAGGGAAGTTCGCGCTTGACAACCTCGACGATGTCGTCGACAACTCGCTGGGTCAGCTCGTGCGTCTCGGCCTCGGCCATCACGCGGACCAGCGGCTCGGTGCCACTCGGACGCACCAGAATGCGGCCGCGGCCGTCAAGCTCCTTCTCGGCAGCAGCGACGGCATCCCAGATGGGCTGGCAATCGTCCAGGCCAGCCTTGTTGTCGGAATGCACGTTGACGAGTACCTGCGGGTACTTCTTCATGATGCCGGCAAGATCGGTGAGGGTGCGACCAGTGCGCTTGAGCACGGCCAGCAGCTGCAGAGCCGTCACCAGGCCATCACCGGTGGTGTTGTGCTCCAGGAAGATGATGTGGCCGGACTGCTCGCCACCGATGACGGCACCGTCCTCGAGCATGCGCTCCAGAACGTAGCGGTCGCCCACGGCGGTCTGAACCATCTCAAAGCCCTGCTCCTTCATAGCGATGGAGAAGCCCAGGTTGCACATGACGGTCGAGACGATCTCGGAGTTGGCGAGCTTGCCGCGAGCGGCGAGGTCAGAACCGCAAATAGCCAGGATGTAGTCACCGTCGATCTCATTGCCCTCGCTGTCCACGAACAGTACGCGGTCGGCGTCGCCGTCGTGGGCCAGGCCGATGTCAGCATGGGTGCGCAGCACGAGCTCGCGCAGGGGCTCGAGGTGCGTAGAGCCGCACTCAACGTTGATGTCGGTGCCGCAGTAATCGGTGTTGATGGCATGGACCGTGGCACCCAGGCGCTGCAGCGCGGCGGGCGTGGTCTGGCAGGAAGCACCGTGACCGCAGTCGACGGCAACGACCAGGCCATCGAGCCTCAGGCCATCAAGCGTATCGATGGCGTGGTCGACATATGCCTTGCGGGCGTCCTTCATCTTGATGATGTGGCCCACGCCGGCGCCAGTCGGCAGCATGTCGGCAGCCATGGCTTCCTCGGACATGACCCAGGCGCTGATCTCTTCCTCGACAGCATCGGGAAGCTTCATACCCTTGCGGCTAAAGAACTTGATGCCGTTGAACTCCGGCGGATTGTGCGAAGCGGAGATGACGATGCCGCCGTCGAGCTCGTTTTGAACAGTGAGCAGCGCCACAGCAGGCGTGGGGATGACGCCACAGCAATGCGGGCGGCCGCCCTCGGCCATAATGCCGGCAGTCAGAGCACTCTCGAGCATGGTGCCCGAAAGGCGCGTGTCACGGCCGATGCAGATGTCCGGACCAAGGAACTTGGTCGCCGCGCGGCCCAGGCGAAACGCGAGATCGCACGAGAGGTCGGCATTGGCGACGCCACGGACGCCGTCGGTACCGAAGATGTTCTGGGGCATAGGATCGCTCCTTCCCTAGCAGGCGATATGCAACCGCCCACCCTAGTCGAAAAAAGAAAAGCGGGACCCGCCGAGGAATCGGCAGGCCCCGCTTGTACATTGTATCTCGAAAGGAGATAAAACCTTAGCGCTTGGAGAACTGGGGAGCGCGGCGGGCCTTCTTGAGGCCGTACTTCTTGCGCTCGACCACGCGAGCATCGCGCGTAAGGAAACCGGCCTTCTTGAGGTCAGCACGGTAGTCGCCAGCGTTCAGAAGAGCGCGAGCGATGCCCAGGCGCAGAGCGCCGGACTGACCGGAGATGCCGCCGCCATCGCACAGAGCGATAACGTCGAACTGACCGGCGGTATCGGTCACCTTGAAGGGAGCAAGGGCGTTCTCAACGAGCTGATGACGGCCGAAATACTGCTCGGCGTCACGCTTGTTGATGGTCACCTTGCCGGTGCCGGGGACGAGACGGACGCGGGCGACGGCGTTCTTACGACGGCCGGTACCCTGGTAGACAACGGTGTTCTCAGCCATCTTTAAGCCTCCAGCTCAATCTTCGTGGGGTTCTGGGCAGCGTGCGGATGCTCGGCACCAGCGTAGACCTTAAGCTTGGTCATCTGGGCACGGCCGAGGGTGGTCTTGGGCAGCATGCCGCGAACGGCGCGCTCGATGACCTTCTCCGGGTGCTTCTCCATAGCCTGGCGGAAGCTCTCAGCCTTGAGGCCGCCGTTGTAGCCGCTGTGGCGATAATAGGTCTTCGTGTCGGCCTTGTTACCGGTAAGCTGGACCTTATCGGCGTTGATGACGACAACGAAGTCGCCGCAGTCGCTGTTGGGCGTGAACTGGGGCTTGTTCTTACCGCGCAGGATCATTGCGATCTGGGTGGCAAGACGGCCCAGGACAGCACCATCGGCGTCGACGAGAACCCAGTTGCGCTGGACCTCGCCCTGCTTGGCGTAGTGAGTCGATTTCGAAATCACTTAGACTCCTCCATGTACAGTACGTGTTGTTACAGAGATTCACGGGGCTCTGCAAGTAACCCGTCCATATTACCCCGCTCGCCGTACGAGTCAACAGGTATTTTGGCTCCGACCAGAGTTTCTGCACATGTCATCCACGAGCCGTTATTTTTCCTGCTGTTTAGCTTTTGTCAATTTTTGAGGGTTCGCCGTCGTTAGCGCTCAACGAACTCTTGGATTTCCGCGAGCAGGCGCTTTGCCTCCTGACGGCCCTGGATATACAGGTCCAATAGCTTTGCTGAATCGTGCTCGACATGGCCGACCTCGACCGGCTTTTGCGGAGCAACGACCAACGCGCGGCCCTCGCGCTCATACTTCCACAGGTGCATGCGCTGGATGTTGTAGCGGTCGTGGCGCGTCTCGATTCCCTCGAGCAGATAGGGGTAGTCGGCATAGCGAGCGCGCGCGGCAGGCATAAACTCGTAGGGCTTTTTCTCATACGAGCGGTCCTGCGTGACGATGACGACCGCACGGTCGAAGCCCGCCTCCTCCAGCACGTGCTCGATGGGGATCGAATCGGCTACGCCACCGTCGACGTATTTGTGCCCGTCAATCTCGACCGGCGGCGTCACCAGCGGCAGCGAGGTCGAGGCGCGCACGGCGTCGAGGTCGAGCACGGCGCTTTTGACCGGGAGGTACGTGGCGGTTCCAAAGAGCATGTCCGTCGCGACGGCGTACATCTCGATGGGGCTCGCGTCGAACGTCTCGTTGTCAAAGGGATCCAGGCGGTCCTGGACATCGTTGAAGATAAAGTCGTAACCCACAATAGAGCCCGTGGACGCAAACGATGCGGCGCCCATGAAGCGGCTGTCGCTGCAGAAAGCCAGGTTGATGCGGTTGGCACGGCCGATCTGGTGCGACTTGTAGTTCACGCCGTTGAGGGCGCCGGCCGATACACCGTAGACAGCCGGAATCTCAACGCCAGCCTCCATGAGAACGTCGAGCACGCCCGCGGTAAACTGCCCACGAAAACTGCCGCCCTCCAGGACGAGCGCGACCTTGCCGGCGTTCTTTGCCTTATCTTCTGCAGTCATATTGACCTCCTGCGATTGCGTTTTGGCTTTCTTCTACCCAGTTTTGGGATGGCGAGAGCGCAGGTTTTGGAGTTGAGGAGGGCGGAGCGGTCGGCGGGAAAGCGTGTCCCGTTCTCAGAGCAAATTCCGGGTCGTATTTTCCGCTGAGCCCGCCATCAGGAAAATGAATCCCATTCCGAGCTTAGATTCCGGGATGCGCTTTCCGCTTGAGCTGCCATTGGGAAAGCATGTCCCACTCTACGGCGGGATTCCGGGTCGCAGTTTCCGCTTGAGGCGCCATCCGGAAACTACGTCCCAGTCTGAGCGCGGATTCCGGGACGCGCTTTCCGCCTGGGCCGCCATTGGGAAAGCGCGTCCCACCCTGCGTTGCCGTAGCGTTTGCTTAACGCCCGCGCCCTGCACAGAGTTCGATTCTCTGCGGGTTTGGGGCTTGCGTTGAAGTGGGGCATGGGCAGCCGGAGCTTAATCGACATCGCATCGATATTGGGTTGGGGCTTTGCGCGGAGAATCCGCGTATTTGCTTCGCAAATCCGCACCGGCTTCGGCCGCCTGCCGGCGTCCTCGCCCGCTCGCTACAAACGCTCCGCGTTTGCTTAACGCTCGCGCCCTGCATAGAGTTCGATTCTCCGCGGTTTGGGGCTTGCGTTGGCGCGGGGCATGGCCAGCTGAAATTCGATGAACATCGCATCCATATTGGGCTGATAGATTGCGCGGAGAATCCGCGCGTTCGCTTCGCGAACCCGCACCGGCTTCGGCCGCCTGCCGGCGTCCTCGCCCGCTCGCTACAAACGCTCCGCGTTTGCTTAACGCTCGCGCCCTGCATAGAGTTCGATTCTCCGCGGTACGGACTAGAAATAAAAAGGCAGGTAGATACGAATATCTACCTGCCTGTTACTTATGGTGGAGGCGCGGAGAATCGAACTCCGGTCCACGAAAGCCCCCTGATTGGCATCTCCAAGCTCAGTCGCTGGTTTAGTCTCGGACGCTTTGCGCGCAGCGACACGCTCGCGGTGTCCTAACCGGTTCGGTCTTAGCCCGCGCCATACCGATTACGTGCGCAGGAGCATTCCCCTAAAATGACGTCGCGCCGGTGTCGGGGAAATCACCGGGTTGACGCGCCGCTATAAACTAAGCAGCGAGAGCCATAGGCTCAAAAGAAGAGTTGTTGTCAATTCAATTTGACGGTACCCCTGTTTAACGAGGCGAGGAGACCTCGGCTTGCTTCCTCTCTCAGAGCTATCGTGTCGAAACCAGTCGCCCCCGAATGTCGGGAAGTCTGGATGGCATTGGGCACGAGCACCCAACACCCGTCGACTTTTCAAGGAACATGCAGGGCGAGCCCCGCTTGTGGAGTGTTATCTTACCACGTTCTGAAAGCGGACAGCTGTTCTATGCACGAGCTGTGAAGACCCCAATGTGCGCCGCACTTCGCACTTTTGCTACCGATCGCGTCACGTATATTTTCGCCAAGCAAAATTGACCCGTCGAAAGGACCGTTATGAATACCAAGCAGCAACTCGTCAATGCCCTCGCAGGCCTGGGTTCAACCATTACCGAAGCTATGGATGTCATCGAAGGCTTTGTCCCCTGCGGACATCCCGCCCTCACGGTATCCAACGCACTCGTCGCGCTGGACGCCGACGATGATGCAGCTCTCGCCCAGCAGCTTGAGACCGTCGAGGGCTTTATCGACCACGTGAGCGAGAACCGCGGCGTGACCGCCTACCACGGCATCGAGGTCGAGCTCGCGGGTCCCAAAGCCGATCTACTCGCAGCACTCCGCGAGGTAGGCGCCCTTATGCAGACCGCAGGCGTCAAGAACACCCAGGTCAACGAGTGGGTCTACCGCAGTCTGGCAGCACTAAACGATTCCGACGAAAAGGCAGCCGAGCAGCTCACCGAAGCCCCTGCCATCAAAGCTGCACTTGCCTAAAAAGGCCTGCACCCTGGCGGCTGCGGTACCGCCCGGGTGCAGGCCATAAGCTCAATCGAAAACCCTAACGCAGATACGCTTTCGCGTTGTCCAAGCTGTACGCAATCGTCGAGCCGTTGTGCAACAGCGACGACGTCTGCGGGGTAATCGCGCCGGTAATACCCAGTGCCAAGAGCGCTGAGTTGGTGAGCATCACCTTAGAGTAGGAGCTTGTCAGACGATCAACGAGGCCCTGGCTCATGCGGCGCAGGCGCACGATCGTGGCGAGATCCGTATCGGTCAGGATGATATCGGCGACCTCCTTGGCGATGTCGCTTCCGCCACCCATCGCCAGGCCCACGTCGGCCAAACCGAGCGCCGGCGAATCGTTGACGCCGTCGCCCACCATGGCAACGTGGCGCCCCTCGCTCTTAATGCGCTCCACATAAGCGTACTTGTCCTCGGGCAGCAGTTCGGCCTTAAACTCGTCGACACCCGCCTCTCGCGCAATGCGCTCTGCTGTGCGCTCGGAGTCGCCCGTGAGCATAACGACATGCTTGACGCCCAGCGCATGCAGGTCGGCGATGGCCTCGCGGACCCCGGGCTTGAGCGGATCCTCGATGCCGAGCACGCCGACGACCTTGCCATCGACCGCCAGATACAGCGGCGACAGGCCCTGCATCTTGAGGTCGATTTGCTCCTTGATGTCGGACTCGAGCTGCGCACCCTCATCCTCAAACACAAAGTGTGCCGAGCCGATGATGGCGCGACGTCCCTCGATGGACGAAGCGATGCCGTGCGCCACGATGTACTCGACGGCGGCATGACGCTCGCGGTGCTCGAGCTTGCGCTCGCGCGCCGCATTGACCACGGCGCGTGCCACCGGATGTGGGAAATGCTCCTCCAAGCAAGCGGAAAGGCGCAGAACCTCGTCCTCGCTCCAGCCATCGGTGGTGAGCACGCAGGCAAGACGCGGCTGCGCCTCGGTGAGCGTGCCGGTCTTATCAAACACAATGGTATCGGCCTTGGCAAACGACTCAAAGTACTTCGCACCCTTGACCATGACGCCCATCTTGGCAGCATCGCTCATAGCAGTCATGACGGCGACGGAACCCGTGAGCTTGAGTGCGCACGAGTAGTCGACCATCAACGCCGCTGAGGTCTTGATAAGGCTGCGGGTGGTAAGCGCAACCAGGCCCGCGAGCAGGAAGTTCCACGGGACGATCTTGTTGGCAAGGTCCTCCATATGCGACTGGCCCTCGGACTTGAGCGAATCGGCCGTCTGCACGAGCGAGACGATCGAACGGAGCTTGGTCTGCGCCGTGTTGGCGCGCACGCGCACCAAGATGCTGCCGTCTTCCACGACGGTACCGGCGAACACGTCGTCGCCCACGCTGCGCTCGACGGCCAGCGGCTCGCCAGTCAGGGTCGCCTGGTTGACCATAGCGCTCCCCTGCTCGACAACACCGTCGATGCAGATGGACATGCCAGTGCGTACGGCGACCAGATCGCCGGGCTCGAGCTCGGTGGCGGCAACGCTTACCTCGGTGTCGCCGACCACTTTTTGTGCCTTATCGGGCACGTCGAGCAGCGAGTTGATGAGCTCGTTTTCGCTCATGGCGCGGGTATAGTCCTCGAGCAGCTCGCCCACGTTGAGCAGAAACATTGTCTGGCCCGCGGTGTCGACATCACGCTTGACGAACGAAATGCCGATGGCCGAAGCGTCGAGCACGGGGACGGTCAGGCGTGGTTGCGCGAGCTCGTGGAGAGCGGCGCGCAAAAATGCCATGTAACCGGCCACGACAAACACCGCACGCAGAGGCGTCGGCAAGAACCAGCGGCGCGCGTAGTGGGCGCCAATAAGTGTGGCAAGATCCATAACGAGTTTGTGCTTGCGCGGCTCTAGTTGCATCACGTAGCCCGACTTGGCATCGGCGATAGCTTGAGCATCGAGTGCGCCCAAGGCGTCGAGCACGCTTGCACGGCGCGGCTCGTCGTACTCCAGCGCCATCTGGCCAATGCGGCCATACACGCGCACTTTGCGCACGCCGTCAATGTCGCCGCCAAGCTTAAGAAGTGCATCGAGATCGCTCTCTGGCACAGGACCCGCCAATTGAAGACGGGTCCTGCCGGGGATCTCGCTAATAATCGAGAATCTCATAGTTTGTGCCTGGGAGCGTTACTCGGCCGCCTCGTCAGCAGCGGCCTCGCTCTGGGTGATGTAGGCAGCCTCGGCAACCATGTCGTCGACATTAGCCTTGGCCTGCTCGACCATGTCCTGGTAGCAGTTCTTGATGCGCATGCCGCACGCGATACCCTGCACGCAGGCATTCTTGACCGGAGCGCTGGTAAGCAGCTTGATGCCGGCCGTGCCAAGCAGAAAACCGCCACCGACAAGCAGGGTGTTAAACGTCGACTTCTTCATGTTGCTTCTCCCTTTTGCCGCACAAGCGCGGCATGGTGCCTTAGCACCCGAGTTCATTAGTTTGCTCGAGCACGCTTTTGAGACTAGTTTAGTCGAACTATTATGGTCAACCAAAGTTAACCTTTGGAAATCTTGGTCCCCTTTCCTACAGCTGCCAGGCAGCCGCTTCCTTTTGCAGTGCGACCATGCGGGCAAATTCTCCGCCTGCCGCCTTAAGCTGCGCCGGAGTGCCCTGCTCGGCAACCACACCATCCTTGAGCACAACGATTTTATCGGCATTTTCCACCGTACGCATACGGTGGGCAATAACGATAACCGTCTTGCCTGCAAGCAGACGGGAGAGTGCCTGCTGTACCACGGTCTCATTCTCCACATCCAAGCTTGCCGTCGCCTCGTCCAACAGCACGATGGGCGCGTCTTTGAGCAGCGCGCGGGCGATAGAGATGCGCTGGCGCTCGCCACCGGAGAGTTTGGATCCGTTCTCTCCGATCATAGTGTCATAGCCCTGCGGCATGCGGTTCACGAACTCGTCGCAGTTGGCGGCACGCGCGGCCGCAAGCACTTCCTCGTCGGTGGCATCACGACGACCGAGGCGGATGTTTCCAATCACCGTGTCATCAAAGAGCAGCACGTCTTGGAACACAATGGCGTATTCGCGCAGGAGCACCTCGGGATCGACGCTCGCAACATCCACACCGCCCACGGTAACCTTGCCCGCAGTGGCATCCCAAAAGCGTGCGGCCAGGCGGCTCACCGTAGACTTACCGGAACCCGAAGGACCGACCAGCGCCGTGACCTCGCCTTCCTTGGCGGTAAAGCTCACATCGGTAAGAACTTTATCGCCGGCGCGTCCGTCCTCGCCCGCACCATAGCCAAATGCCACGTGATCGAACACCACATCGTGGCCCACGGGCTCAAATTTCTCGCTGCCCCGCGCCACAGGCTCTTCCATGATGGAACGCATGCGCTTGGCAGACGACTCGGCGACAAACAGCTCGGACATTAACATTAACGCCTGGTCAAAGGGCGCATAGATACGGCTCACCATAAGCAGGAAGGCAAACAACACCAAAAAGTCGACCTGCCCGGAGGCGACCATCGCGGCGCCCGTGACCAGCGTGGTGGCAATGCCCAGACGCAGGATGGCAAAGACGGAGTTGACCAAAAGCCCGTTAACGAGCTCGCCCTTGGTGGTCTCGCACTCCTCGGCATCGATCACGGCGTTGAGTCCCTCAAGATAATGGGCCTCCTGGTTGGTGGCGCGAATCTCGCGAACGCAGTCGAGCGTCTCTTGAATAGCCTCGGTAACCTTGACCTTCTCGGCTCGCACGCGATCAAACACCGGAGTCATGGGGCCGCGTGTTAGATACAACACGGCAAAGGCCACGGGAACGCTCCAAAACGCCGCAATCGCCAGCTGCCAGCAAAAGAACAGCGATGCCACGAAGACAATGGCGCTTGCGATGATGGCACCCCAAAGCTCTCCCAGCACGTGGCTGTAGGCGTGCTCCATGGCCTGGACGTCGCCCATGATGGTCTCGGTTAAATCGGCCAGATCACGACGACCAAAAAACGACAGCGGCAGTTTGCGCAAGCGCTCGGCAATCTCCATACGCTGCTTGCCGCACTCCTCGTAAAAGATGCAGTAGGTGTAGTAATACTGCTGCCAGTTAGAGGCAAAGAGCAACACGAAAAAGACCAGGAGGCCGCCCACGATCGGCAGGGCATCCGGCAGGTCAGCCCCGCTGACGAGATGCTCGACAAAGCCGGCCATAACCAGGAATAAAAAGCCCATGCCGGCCATGGTGATGAGATTGGTGAGCGTGGTCCAGAAAATGCCGCGTTTTACGCCGGCGACGCCTTTATCGGATAGGAAATACTTCTTTTGGAATGAGGCGAACATTTAGGCCTCGCCTCCCTTCGTGACGGCGGCATCCGCGGTCGCTGCAGTGATTTTCCAGCTCGCGGCCTGTTCGTACTCGGCCCACATCTTGGCATACAGGCCATTTTGGGACAGCAACTCGGCATGGGTACCCGACTCCTGCACGCTGCCCTGGTTGAGCACCACGATTTGGTCTGCGCCCACTACAGTCGAGAGTCGGTGCGCGATCATAATGACCGTGCGACCCGCCGCCAGTTTGCTAAAAGCACGTTGGATGAGCGCCTCGTTCTCGGGATCGGCAAACGCCGTGGCCTCATCGAGCACCACGATAGGCGCGTCTTTAAGGATCGCGCGGGCGAGTGCCACGCGCTGGACCTCGCCGCCCGAAAGATATGCTCTGCCGGCACCGAGCATGGTATTGATGCCCTGTGGGAGCTTGGCCACAATGTCGTCGCACTGAGCTGCGGAGAGGGCCGCACGCACTTCGTCGTCAGTGGCCGTAGGCTTGGAGGCGCGCACGTTATCGGCAAGTGTTTGCCGGAACAGCTGGTTGGTCTGGAACACGAAGGCGACCTGGTCCATAAGCTCGTGCGGATCCATATCGCGAACGTCCACACCGCCTACGAGCACTCGACCCGAGGAAACATCCCAAAAACGCGGGATCAGGCTTGCGCAGGTTGACTTACCGCCACCCGAGGGACCCACCAGGGCGAGGGCGCTACCCGCGGAAACGCTAAAACTCACATGACTGACAGCAGGTGCTTCGGCACCCTCGTACGTAAAGCTCACGTCCTCAAATCGCACGTCGCCGCCGGCAGGGTGCTTGGGTTGGGCGGGCACGGAGAGCTGCTTGGAATCCATGACGCTTCGAATACGAGCCAGCGAATCAGCACTCATCTGAGAGGCCTCGCCCACAAACATGAGCTTGGTCATGGCCGTCGGTACCACGGCCGAAAATATCGCGTAAAACGTGAAGTTGGTCATAAAATGCGCGAAGTCCGTCTCGCCCGGCGCCAGCAGCAACGCCACGGGCAACAGGAATGCCACAAGACCATTGAGCGCGGTAAGGTTGAGTACCTGCGGACCTCGGCAGAACGTGCCCGCATAGTTTTGTGCCATGTCGGCGTATTCGGCGATCGCATCGTGGAAGGCCTTAAAGGAGTAGACCGTCTGCTGAAACACCTTGACCACGGGGATGCCGCGTACGTATTCGGTGCCGGTCTTATTCATCTTGACCAGCGCTCCCATGTAGGCCTTCATAAACTCGCCGCCCTTGCCGCCCATCATGGCGGCCATGGCGCCAAACGAAACGACGACCGAGATAAGGCATGCCGCCCCCAAACGCCAATCGAGCGCGAAAAGCAGCACGAGCAAGCCCGCGACCATGGCGGCGGCGCCTGCGATATCGGGCAGCATGTGTGCGAGCAAAGTCTCGGTGGAGGCGGCGCACCCGTCTACAATGCGGCGCAGCTCGCCGGTGGCATGCGTGTCGAAGTAGCCGAGCGGCAACTTAAGCAGGTGCTCGCTCGTAGCCTTACGGATATTGGACGCGCAGCGAAACGCGGACAGATGCGTGCACATGAGCCCCACGAAATAAGCTACGATGCTTGCCAGGGCAAAACCCACGGCCCACCAACCGTACATCGCGATGTTAGTGGCTTCGCTCCAGTTGGGCGCCACGGCGATCAGATCGCGCGCGACAAGCCAAATGCACACGTACGGGCCAAAGCTCAGCAGCTGCGAGAGCGCCGAGAGCGCCATGCCCAAATACGTTAGGAATTTGCGGTCACCGGCATACGCAAGCAACTCGCCGATGCCTCCACCTTCCCTTTTTGATTCCTTTGCCATGAGATTCCTTTCTAACGGCTTGAGAGTTAACCGTAATGAACTTATCATTGATGTGTTAGCCATGGCTCACAATCAAGCCAGGCGTGGACGTTTCTGCAAAGGAAAGGGACGCTATTGCAAATACAGCGGGCAGCGACCGACATAACCGAGCTCTACGCACCGCAATTTGAGCAGTTTGGCCTGGAGCTTACCGGCAAGGGTGCCGTCTTTACCGGCGAGGTGGCAAACGACCGGGCGCACGGCCGCGCATGGATTATGCCTCTCTCCCCTGCCTGCATCGTCATGGAGCATTTCATCACCCCGACGCACGATATGTACCTGGCCGAATACACACCCGAGCCATACGCCTGCGTGAGCGAAGTCAGCGCGCCCACACTTACATGCATGCCTGAGGCTGGCATAACGCCCACGAACCTCAAGCCATTGCATAGACCGTGGCCAAACAATGCCGTTTGCAGCTTTATCCAAGATAGCTGTGGCGAGGAATTAAGCCCGCTGTTTGCGGGGGAGCTTTATCACTCGCGCTCGGTGCTCTTTTTGCCTGGATATTTTGACGAACTGGAGCACCGCTATCCCACCGAGTTCGCGGGAATCTTTGAGGCGTTTGCCGAGCCATGGCACGAGGAAGCGACGTCTGCCATCTGCCACACGCTGCGCCGGATTAACGAGGACCGCGCCCGCACCGTAGGCGGACACGTCTATATGCAGGGCATCGTGGAGACCATGGTCGCGGAGCTCGCCTGTTCGCGCGCGGCCCACAGGCAGGCGCGGCAGGCGGCAGACACACGCGTCAGCATAACCATTGCCGAAGAAGCAACGGCGATGATTGAGCGCGCGCTCGACAAAGGCAGACGTGTGGGTATCAACGAGGTGGCCGAGAGGCTCTACACAAGCCGCTCCAAACTATGCGCCACCTTTAAGGCCCAAACAGGCGAGTCCCTGGGCGCCTACATTCGCAGACGCCGCATGGAGCGAGCGCAGGACCTTTTGGCCGATAGCGCGCTCACGATAGCGCAGATGGCAGAGCGTCTAGGCTACCCTCAGCAAGCCGCCTTCGCCCAAGCCTTCAAACAATACACCGGCATGACACCCACGGCTTGGCGAAGCAAGCATCGCTAAGGCCCAGGCTCCCTGGCCGTAACGGAGCGATTAATTAGCCGCCGCCCGTCAGCTCACCCAGGATCTAAACGTCAAGATGTGCACGATCAAGCGCCTTTTTGATAAGAGGGACAGATCGATCAGCCAAATACAACGGAATGTTGAGCACCCCGTCGTCGAGCTTTAGGTTCTTAAGTGAGTAGCGGACCCTCAATGGAGTCGTCTCCGCATGCTTGTCGGCATAGTACTTAAGGCTCTTGGAATGAACGACCTCTCCCGATTTGACCTCGACGGGAACGATTTCGTTTCCGACTTGAATCAAAAAATCGACTTCGTGCTTCGGCTTCTCGTTTGTCCAATAACGCGGAGCAGCATCTAACTGTGAAAGTAATGCCTGAAGCACATAGTTCTCGGCGAACGAACCTTTGAACTCCGAAAATAGCGCATCCGAGATGGCAAAAGCGGACGCATCCAGCCTTGCCATGCGGCGCAGCAAGCCGACATCAAGACAGTAGACCTTAAATGCCTTGAGGTCATCGTACGCAGAGAGCGGCACACCGCCAGCAGCATTAAGGCGAACCGCCGTGATGAGCCCAGCATCGGCAAGCCATTCCAGAGCATCCTCGTATTCTCGAGCACGAGCCCCCTCGCGCACCGCACCCCAAACGAACTTTTTGTTCTCGCGCGCCAACTGAGCTGGAATCGAGTTCCATATTTGTGAAAGCTTGGCGAACTGCGCACGGCCACCATGCTTGGCAAAATCGCGCTCGTAGGAATCCAAGAGATCAGACAACACCTTATCGACCTGAACGATATCGCCCGTCTCCACCCACCGGCCAAGAGCCTCTGGCATGCCGCCGCATGCAAAATAACGACGAAGATGCTCGACGAGACGGACATGGAAGAAATCGGGCACTGTCTCGATCTGATCCAGGCCGCCAAGGTATTCGTCGTAGTTTGCAGCGCCCTCGGCTTTCAGAAACTCGGAAAAGCTCATGGGGCGCATCTCCATGAACTCGACCTTTCCCACCGGAAAAGCGCTGGTCTCACGGGACAAGCGAACGCCCAACAAAGACCCTGCGCATGCGACGTGATACTCGGGGGCCTCGTCACAGAAGTATTTAAGGGCACCGACTGCAGAAGGACAATCCTGGATCTCATCAATAATAAGCAGCGTTTCGCCGGGCTCGATAGGCTGTCCAAGTGCCAGGGAAAGATTTGAGATGATCCGTCGAGGATCGCGCGTACCTTCGAAAAACTGAGCGTACTCGCTCTGTACCCCAGGTGACGGCTCCTCGAGCGTCAGATACACAAAATTGAGGTACGAGGTTCGGCCGAACTCCTTAAGCGCCCACGTCTTTCCAACCTGGCGCGCCCCCTTAAGGATAAGCGGCTTACGATATTCTGACGCTTTCCAAGCGTTAAGCTTGGCAATGATATCTCGCTGCATGACCGAACCTCCCGCAAAGAAACTTCCGTAAACGTGATATTTCCCACATTTTACCCTAGGTAAAACGTGATATTTATCACATTTACGGAAGTTTTAAGCTCATTTCGCCACACTTTCATCACATTGAAAAGGCGGAGGCGCATTTTGCGCCTCCGTCACCATCTTTCCTATCAGCCTACCTGACCCGAACGGCCGAGTCGTCACAGAACCCGGGAGCCCCGGCAGGGCGGGTGCTTGCTCAAAATGAGTTCCGCACGCAAAGAAGGCCACTTAATGTGGCCTTCGTCTTGCGCAGGACTGTTCGAAATTTTGAGGAAGCACCCGCCCTGCCGGGGCTCCCGGGTTCCCGTTTACGAGAGCGACGTTCTCAGCAACTCGTTGAAGAGCTTCGGGTTGCCCTTGCCGCGGCTCGCCTTCATGCACTGGCCCACCAAAAAGCCGATGACCTTTTGGTTACCGTCACGATACTGCTGCGCCTGATCGGCACAGTTCGCCAGCACCTCGTCCACGATCGGCTGCAGTGCGCCGGCATCGCTCACCTGACGCATACCGCGCTCGTCGACAATCTTGTTGGGATCGTCACCGGTCTGGGCCATGGCCTCAAAGACCTCGTGCGCCTGGTTGGAGCTGATGGCATCGGTCGCGAGCAACTTGGCAAGCGCCGTCACCTGAGCCGGCGCGATGCCGGAATCGGCCAGCGAGACGCCCGCGCCCTTAAGGTAGGCAATCGTCTCGTTCACCAGCAAGTTTGCGACCGTCTGGGCCTCCTTGCCAGCCATGCCGGCAGCGGCGGCCTCAAAGAACTCGGCAAACTCGGGGTCGCCGGCAATCTGCTCGGCATCGGCGGCCTTAATGCCAAAGTCGGCCTCAAAACGGACGCGCTTGGCGTCGGGCAGCTCGGGGATCTCGCCACGGCAGCGGTCGATAAACTCATCGTCCAGATCGAACGGCGCCAGGTCGGGATCGGGGAACAGACGATAGTCGTCGGCCGTCTCCTTGACGCGCATGACCACGGTGCGCTTGCGGCTGGGCTCCCAGTGACGGGTCTCCTGGTAGATAATGCCGCCCTCCTCGAGCACCTCGGCCTGGCGGCAGATCTCGTAGGCTAGACCGTCGTGCAGGCTCTTAAACGAGTTGAGGTTCTTGAGCTCGGTCTTGGTGCCCAGCTTGGTCTCGCCGCGGCGGCGCAGCGACACGTTGCCGTCGCAGCGCATGGAGCCCTTCTCCATGGAGCAGTCCGAAATGCCCAGCGTCACAAAGATGCGACGGAGCTTTTCCATAAACAGGCGAGCCTCCTCGGGCGTGCGCAGGTCTGGCTCGGTGACAAGCTCGATCAGCGGCGTGCCGCAGCGGTTGTAGTCGACGAGCGACTCGGCCGCGGCGGTAATGCGGCCCTCGGCGCCGCCCACGTGCACCATCTTGGCGGCATCCTCCTCCATGTGGATGCGCAGGATGCGGATGGGCACCGTGTAGGAACCGTCCTCGCGACGCTCGGGCATCTGTAGGTTGGACGCATCGTAGCTGGCCAGGTGACCGGCGCGCTGATTGCCCTCGCGCATGGTCGACGTCATGGAGGTAGACAGGCCCTCGGCGTTGGCCGAAGCGCTCGCCAGGCTCTGGGCCTCGGCCTCACCAAACGCGCAGTCGGGGCGCTCGGCGGCACCGCGACCGGTCACGTCCAGATCCAGGTGACCGTACATGGCAAAGGCGACCGGGCCCTGCGTGGTCTGGAAGTTCTTGGCCATGTCGGGATAGAAGTAGTGCTTGCGGTAGAACATCGAGTGGCGCTGAATCTCGCAGTTGGTGGCGAGACCGGCCTTGACGATACTCTCGATGGCGCGCTTGTTGGGCACCGGCAGGGCGCCGGGCAGGCCCAGGCACACCGGGCACACGTTGGCGTTGGGTTCGTCATCGTGGCTGAGCTTGCAGTTGCAGAACATCTTGGTATCGAGTGCGGTGAGCTCGGTATGGATCTCCAGGCCGATCACGGCCTCCCAATCCTGCAGGACCTCGGAAAGCTCCTTCATTACAGCTCGCCTCCCTTCCCGGCAAAATCGGGCGCGACGGAAAGCGCGGGCGCACCCGTGGCGACATCGGCAAAGCCGCGCTCCAGGGCGCGGGCAAACGTGAGCAGCTGACGGTCCTTAAAGGCCGGACCCACCAGCTGGGCAGAAACGGGCAACTGAGTATCCTCGCCCAGGCCCAGCGGCACCGAGATACCACCGTTGCCGCAAATGTTGAGCGAGATGGTGTACAGGTCGGAGAGGTACATCTGCGTGGGGTCGCTGATCTCGCCAAACTTAAAGGCCGTGCGCGGCGAGGCGGGCATGAGGATGGTGTCCACCTTGGCATACGCAGCGTCGTAGTCCTGCGTGATGAGCGTGCGGGCCTTTTGCGCAGCGTAGTAGTACTTGTCGTACACGCCCGAGCTCAGCAGGTAGGCGCCGAGCATCTGACGGCGCTTGGCCTCGGCACCAAAGCCGTGGGCACGCGAAAGCGAGCTCTGATCGGACAGATTGGCGCAGCCCTCCTCCTGATAGCCGTAGCGAATGCCGTCGAAACGTGCCAGGTTGGAGAACGCCTCGGCCGGGCCGATGACGTAGTAGGCGGCGATGGCGGCGTCCAGGTGCGGCAGGTCGACCTCGACCAGCTCGGCGCCCTGGTTCTGCAGCTCCTGGGCGGCGCGCTGAACAGCGGCCTTGACCTCGGGCGTCAGGCCCTCGGCCTCCATAAACGCAGGGATAATGCCCACGCGCTTGCCCTCGATGCTGTCGTTGAGGTGCTCGGTAAAGTCGACGGCGCAATCCTGGCTGGTGCAATCGTACGGATCGTGGCCCGCGCCGGTAAGCGCGTTCATGGCCAGCGCGACATCCTCGACCGTGTGGCCAAAGGGCCCCACCTGGTCGAGCGACGAGCCAAAGGCAACCACGCCGTAACGGCTCACGGCGCCATACGTGGGCTTAAATCCCACCACGCCGCACAGCGACGCCGGCTGGCGAATGGAGCCACCGGTGTCCGATCCCAGCGAGAGCGCGACCTCGCCCGCGGCGACGGCGGCAGCGGAGCCGCCCGAGGAGCCACCGGGCACGCGCTCGGTATCCCAGGGGTTGTTGGTGCGGTGGAACGCCGAGCTCTCGGTGGAGCTGCCAAAGGCAAACTCGTCCATGTTGACCTTGCCCATGGGCAGGCAGCCGGCATCGAGCATGCGCTGGACGCAGGTGGCGGTGTAGACGCTCTGGTAGTTCTCGAGCATGCGGGAAGCGCAGGTGGTGCGCGTGCCCACAAGGTTCATGTTGTCCTTAATGGCCAGCGGCACGCCCGCGAGCGGGGGCAGCGGCTTGCCTGCGGCACGGTCGGCATCCACGCGCGCAGCGGCCTCGAGCGCAAGCTCGGGCGCCACCTGCAGGAATGCCTGGACCCCGCCCTCGCGCGCCTCGATGGCGGCAAGGGAGGACTGGGCCACCTCGGTAGCGGTAAAGTCGCCGGCGGCAACGCCCGCGGCAATCTGGGCGGCGGTGAGGGAATCGAAGCTTAGCGCCATTACTCACTCTCCCCCTCTCCCAAAATGGACGGCACGCGGAAGTAGCGGTCGCGCGCGCTGCCGGCGTTTTTGAGCGCAACGTCGAGCGGCAGGTCGCGCTCGGGCTCGCGCAGGTCATCGCCCATCACGTTGGACAGGCTTCCGATGGGATGGAACGTGGGCTCCACGTCGGGCAAGTCATATTGCAAGACGGGCTCGAGCATCTGGACGGCGTCGTTCATGTAGGACGTCATCTGGGTGAGCTCGTCATCGGTCAGTGCGATCTTTGCGTACTCGGCGATGCCGCGCACATCTTTCTCGCTGAGTGCCATAGGCGCTCCCTTCCGCATAACAGTTAAACCGCTCTAGTATACAAGGCAACGCCGCTTGGAGCAGGTGCTTTACCCAAATGCAGCGAAAACGTAACGAGGACGGCGGGCTGGCAGGCGGCAGGCTGGCGGTTCCGCAGCGAAACCGCACCGTCCATAGCGAAAACCGTCTCGCCCGAAACGCAAACCGTCTCGCCCGCAACGAAAACCATCACAACATTCGACGCTTTTCGCCAAAATCGAGATTTTCATCGAATGTTGTGATGGTTTGGAAGTTCCGACCACCACAAAGGTGCCTGTCCCCATTGCGGTAGTTCTGAAGAATGTCCTATGCCGAGGCCTTGGTCTTGCGGCGCTTGCGGACCGCGTGGATCACGATGTCCAGCAGCAACAGCACAATGGCCACGACTACAATAAGCACGGCAAACTCGCGCTTGCCCCAGTGGCGGCCGGCCAGCGACTTTTGCTTGTCGACGTCCTTCTTGTTGTACTTGGTGCGCACGCAATGCACCAGCAGGCGATGGTCGTTCACGCCGTAGGGCGTGCAGGTGACGAGCGTCACCTTGTCGGCGCCGGGCTCGATGGTCAGCGACTCCATCTCCTCGGGCAGCACCACCTCGGAGTCCACCATCTTGTAGGCGAGCGTCTTGTTCATGGTGTGCAGCAGCACCAGGTCGCCGGGCTCCAGCGAGTGAATGTCGTCGAACATGCTCAGGTTGCGCATGCCCGAGTGCGCGGTGAGCACGCAATGCGTCGAGGTGCCGCCAACCGGCAGGCTCGTGCCCTCCAGGTGGCCGACGCCCGCCATGAGGACTTCCTCGCTCGTGCCGTGGTAGATGGGCATGCTCACGTCGATGGAGGGGATCTCGACCCAGCTCATCATGGGGTCGCGGTCAAAGATGAGCTGCTGGGCATAGGACTCGATCTGGTCGGCGGGAAGCTCGGTGGCCTCGCCCGCCAGCTGCTCGTTAAAGGAGCGCGCCTGAAGCAGAATGCGCTCGCGCTCTTCGGCAGACAGCGCGTCCACGGTGCTGGACACCGTGCTGATCTGATTGAACACGCCCGAGGCCTCGAGCCGGTCCAAGATCCACGGCCAGGTCATAAGGCCCACGCCAATAAGGATGATAACGATGGTGATGAGCCGATCGGCCCAGCGCGGCAGTCGCTTGCGACGGCGTTTGGACTTTGGTTGAGGTTTGGGCTGAGGGCTTGAGCCACCGTTGGCCGCGGCGTTATTGCTCTTCATATGTTTGGCGCCCTGCACCATCGCCGGTCACTCCTCTACAACTCAAGTTGTCTAAACAAATAATAGCCGATTAGCAAGCTTCCGCACCGGACAACGCCGCTAGACTGCACCGTCCAGGCCACGTAACCCCACTCAACCAATCAAGCCATATGTTGCTTTCATCGTCTCGAGCAACTGCGCCATCGTTACGCCCGCAACCCCAATCTGTTTCAGATTGACGTCGCCCACCTCGCAATCTTTAACAAACGCAAGCATATCGTCCTTCAGTTCTCCGCGCAGGTCGACACCTTCCGACTCGCCAAGCAGCTGAGCAAGCCTCAGCGCATCGCGTTTATGCTTTTTTACCTTATTCGAATCAACGTTCTCCCCCGCTTCCCTTCTAGCTTTTAGGTCGAGATACGCCTTCGCTTTGAACGGAACAATGTATTCCGTACCCAGGACCGAAACGCCGCCTACGGTCCGAATTCCCTGAAGGAACAAGCTGTAGTAAGCATCGTCCAACAAAATTGCCGAAAGACTGCTTATGTTTTCATCAACGTGAATTGGCGCCACATCAATCCCCTCACGACCCTTTAGAAAGTCGGGGCACTTCGCGAAGAGTTCAATCATATGGGGGTAACCCGGCCTCTTAGGCTCTGTAAACCGATAAAAACACGAGCCTTTACCTTCGCCCCAGCCGCAGCGATAACCGCCATCACGCACCAAAGTCCATATAGCTTCTGCCGTCTGAGGCAACCGGTCATCGGCGACAATTACAACATCAAAATCGTGAGTCATCCTAAATGGAAGTCCCGCCTCCGCGAGCAAAATGTCGCATGCCGTGCCGCCGATAAGGGCATACGATCCTGCGGCTTTTTGCATATGCTGCTGAAATTCTTGGAGACCTTCTACAGCGCTTCTTGCCATGGATATTCCTTTCCAAACATGCGATCGACTTCGAGCTGAATTCGCTCATCGTCGATCGCCGCCAAAGATAGCGCAAGCGAAATGTCATCGACACGAGAGGAGTCGGCAAACACGGGCACATAGCGCCACACTTGGATCATCGCCGTTTCGTTATCCGGCAACTCCCCGTCTGCAACTTCGAGGTCACTCAGTTGACGCCGTGCACTTCTTAAGACGGCCTTTTGTTCCATACCCGGCGCAGCGAGCATCGAACGCGCAGCGAGCGCCGTCTCCCCGGCGTCAACAAGATAGTCGACCTGCGGCGTCTTCCTTGCAAAAAAGACCTTCGAAACAGGCGAGGAGAGCTCTGCCATGTGTTCGCTGAGCAGAAGATCAACGGCAACAGGGAACACGACGACACGTCGCTCGCGACGCTCGCGCCTCGCGAGCCCCCTGTCAACAAGCTCGGTTATGGCCTCACTCGCACGGCTTGCCGAAATCCCAAGCGCACGACAAAGGTCATAGGGACGATATGGCTCCTGGGCTGCTCCCCATATTGCGGCAGCCTGCGCGTTGGGTGACATCTTGGTCGCGTGATTGCGAAACCGGGCACCGCCCCTCTCCGTGCAAGCTGTGCCCATAAATGGAAGAAAAGCCTGTCTACCGGGACAGACAAAGGGAATCCCTTGTGCGACCAATGCTTTGCGCTGACGTGCATCGGCATCAGGAAACGAAACGACAACAGGAGTCTCCGCGCGCAAGGCTAGCTGACTATAGACCCTCTTAGCCTCGGGAAGCCCGACGCCAGTAGGCAAACTTGCAAGCAAAAACGAAAAACCGTTTGCGTCAACAGCGCGGACCTCAATCGCCCGCAGATGCAGCGGCAAGTGTGCGGATCCAGGCCAAGTTTTGGTCTTGGCGGAGAGGCCTAGTGCTTCTTGTAAGTAGATTAGCGCTTCGTTCATTTCCATCGTTTTCGTTTGATTCCAGTTTAAATTGGAATTATACATTATTTTCGGAATTAACGAGCTTCCTCTCATGCATAGGCCCGCATTTGAGTTTTCGGTTGATTTCCGATCTCAGCCGAACACATTAAGCGAATAGGCCGTTCCCGCAGTTAACCGAACGCCCCCGCGGCCCCTCTCGGGCCCCGGGGGCGCCGTTTTCCCAGTTGAAGGAACGGTGGAGATGTGTTTCGATGGGTCCGGTGGCCATGCTCCGCCCGCCGCCCGGCATCTCTTCCCAGACTCAGCCGGACGGTCGGTCCGTCTATTCCGTTTTTCCTTCTAGGCTAGGCCAGCGGGGCATCGCCCCTCTCGGTGCGCGCCCTCTCGATGAGCCCCGGCGTCAGGTCGAGGTCGACGAGCGCCACGTCCCCCACGCCGTAGGCGTCCAGCAGCGCCGCCGCGTCCTCCCCGAGCATCGCCCTGAAGGCGCGCGCGGGCGTCGAGAAGCCGAGCGCGCCGCGGGGCTCGGAGCTCACGTGCGACATGGCCAGCGCCAGGTCCGCCGGGGCGAGCCGGTCGAACCTGAGCCCGGAGCCCTTGGGCAGCAGCTTCCTTATCTCGACGTGGTTGCGCTCGCAGGCGCCCTTCTGGTCGCTGCGCCTCGGGTCGCAGTAGAACAGCCTCGTCTCGCCCGGCCCCTCGCCGATGAGCGCCGCGACCGCCGCCTCGTCGGAGAACTCGGCGCCGTTGTCGGTGAGCACGGCGCGGAACACGCGGCGCGTCCCGTCGGCGCCGAGGATGGCCCGGACGCCCTCAAGGGCGTCCGCGACGCGCCCGGCGGTCTTCTCCGCCAGCGGCAGCGCGAGCTGGAGCCTGCTGGGGCGGTGCAGCAGCGTGAGCAGGCAGGCGGAGTCCTCCCGGGCCCCCTCGACGGTGTCCATCTCCCAGGCCGCGGCGCACGCGTCCTCCCCGAGGGCGAGGAACGCGGCGTACGACCTGCGGGCGGAGTGGCGCGTGGCCGCCCGGCCCGCGGCGCGCTTCCTCGGCCTGTAGCCGACCTTGCGCCTGAGCTCCATGTTGGTCATGCCGTCGTAGCCCGCCGAGACCCAGCGGTAGATGGTCGACGGCGACAGGTCCACCGGGCCGCCGTTGCGCGCCGCCATCTGCTCGGGCGACAGCCCCCGGCGCAGGCAGTCCCTTATCGCCTCCAGCCTGGCCGCCGCGGCGGGCTCGTCGGCGTCTATCCCGCGCCTGGACGAGACGAGGACCGAGTCGGCGCACAGCTGCGCGGCCCGGGCCTCGTAGAAGACGTGGGGGCGGCGCTTGCAGCCGACCGCGCGGTACCGGCCGCAGCCGTTGCAGCAGCGCGGCCACGCCGCCAGGCGCGGGCAGGCCGCCGACAGGTCGGCGGAGGCGTCCACTCGCTCGCCGCGCCTGGCCTTCGGCGCCGTCACGAACCTGTGCGACGCCACCTCGGCGCTCACCGTCGAGGGCGACCTGCCCAGCTCCCTCGCGATCTCCCTGCACGAGGCCCTGCGCTCCAGCATCCTCTGGACCGTGTCCCGCTCGTGCCTCGTGAGCCTTCCGTAGGACCTCGGGACCGCCCTCTCGGAACCCTTCTTCCTCTTTCCGGACATGCCGTCCTCCGATCTCCCGGGGCCGGCCGATCCGGCCCTCAGGGTATCGGGTTCCCACATTCATCCGCACATGTGCGGATGAATGTGGGAGGTGTTCGGATAAAGTCGATAATCAAGGGTTGATAATCAAGGCATTTGAGTTTTCAAAATGTCCCGGATCGGCGGGGCGATTCGGGATACAATATCAATAGAAAACGACGCACCCCGCGTAAATGTTTGGGAGCGCGGGCGGCCTAGTTTTCAGCTTTTGTTAAATGCCCGGGATCCGACCCCCGGGCATTCTTATTTGCGCTTGTTGCGGCGCAAATGCCTTCCACCGTCCGCACCGCGCGTGCGCCTACGGACCTTAAACCGAACCTCATACGAGTCAAGAAACGCGATGACGGATGAGTCCGCATCGGACGGTGGAGGCTGGCTGTGTTGTCCAAAAAGAACGGGGCAAACTCCAGCGCGGAGTCTGCCCCGAAAAGAGAATGGCAAAGCAAGAACGTCGATGGACGAGAAAAGTGTCCGCAAGTCTCATGGCCATCACATCCCACCTGCCAAAGGGATGGGTGAGCGAGCGTTACTCCTGCTCGGACTCCTCAGCCTGCTTACGGCTGCGGATGAGGTGCGCCACGCCAATGCACAGCACCGCGCCACCAGCGATCCAAGTGAAGGTCACGCCGTTGAGACCGGTGAGCGGGAGGTTGGAGCCCTTCTTATCGGTAACGGTGAGGTGAACCATGCCGTTAGTGGCGTTGGCGGAAGTAACGAGACTTTGATCGTCTGCGTCATCCACTGTAAGCTCAGGGTTGACCACTTCAGTGTTGCTCTCAGTAAGGCTGCCGCGCTTAATGGTGAACGTGATGCCTTTGTCGCCGTGAGAGTTATCGTAGCCAGGTGCGGGCGTGACCTCTGTGAGGACATAAGTGCCCTCATCGAGACCGACAACGTTAATCTTGCCCTCTTCGTTCGTGGTGAGCTTGGCAGCCTCGGCGTTCGCCTGCTTTACTCCGTTAGCATCAATGTACTTATCCTCGACAGTGTCGCCGTTCTTTTCCTGAAGCTTAAACACAACCCCAGAGAGCTTCTTAGGAGTTTCCTCATTACCAACCTTGGTGACGTCAATGCCGTAGGTGTAATCGTAGGCAGGGTGCTCGACGGTGGTGCCGGTGGTGCCGGTGCCGACAGCATGCGGGTTGTTAGAGTAGGTCAGAGTGACGGTGTTCTTTTGACCTTTGCCGAGCATGCCGGCGCTAACCTTCGTGGGGTCAAGCCTTGCCTTATAGTTCACATAGACATTTGATTTGCCGTCAACGTTAATGAGTGCGCCCTTGGTGTCATCTTCGTTTTTCGCATAGGCGTTTTTCAGATTTGAGAACGAAACCACAAGCTTGCCATCTGCATACTCTTTGCTGTAGCTATCAGGATGAACAACCTGATTGCCAATCTTGACCTCGACAACGGGATCATTGCCGTCAAGTTCGGGCACCATCGTAGAAGGCAGCTCATCTGTAAAGGTATAGCTGTACTCATTATAAGTATTGATGTTGCTGGCCACGGTACCTGCAAGCTGATACTCAACCAGCTGATCGGATGCAGAGTCCGCAACCCTATTGGGCGCCTCGAAGACATTTTTACTCTTATCAGTCACAAAGCTGCCATTATTGTCGTCCTTGACGGCCTTGGTCACGTTGGGGACGTCTTTTTTGGGTGTAACGTTTACGCCCTCACCGCCGACGATAGTAAAGATTGGCGAGGTGTAGGCATCGATATTACCGTTAGTCGTATCGGTATCTTTAGTCGAACCAACACTTGCAGTCACAAAGAGCCAGTAGCCAGACTCCAAGCCCGTAAAGTTACCAGTAGTGGATGACTGCCAACCAAGCGTCGAATCGGTAGCGCCCGCATCCTCCAAAGCCTCGGCGATCTTGTCCAGTGTACTACCAGTATCAACGTTGGCGTTGTTGCCAGCATTATTATTAATGAAAGCAATCCACTCCTGAACGCTCGCGTTCCTCGTAGGAGCTCCTGCAACACCTGAGAACTTGTCAGTAACAGCCTGTTTAACTTTTGGCGAAGCCCAATCGATGTCGGAAAGCGTCTTATCCCCAGTGGAATCCCAGACTCCCTCGCTCTTCTGGTCCTGCGTAACCTTAGCCTTGAAAATCTGGATACCCTTAAAGGTCGTATCCTTGTAGATCTCCTCATTAATCGTCACGTTGCCACTCGTCGTAGCCACCGGCGTACCCGCCGCAAACGCCATGGTCACCGGGGCCATAACTCCGCCGAAGCTCAACGCCGCTGTGAGGCCGGCGGTTACTGCCAGGCGTGCGATGTTCTTGCTCATGCTCATCTTCTTTTCCTCTGCTTTCTGCTCGAATTCCATTTGATATAAATCTGTCTGTCTGTGTCTTAGCATCTACTTCGCTACGTCTCGCCCCGCTCTCTGTGGGGCTGCCAGCTACTCTTTATGGCTGCCACCTCCCCGCTTGACCAGGAGCGCGACCACGATGAGCGCGGCTCCGGCGACCGCTGCGGCGGCCGCGGCGTACATTGCCATATCGCCAGTCGAGGGCATAAAGCCTCCGGTGGTAATGCTAGGGGGTGTGCCGGTGGGCGTGTTGATGAGCGACGCCTCCAGGCTGCCCGTCGACCCGTCCGCGCTGTCGGCGCGCAGGGGCGACTCGGCCGTGATGGTGAGCTTGGGCTTGGCGGCGGCCACCTGGTCGACGTCCAGACCCTCGGCCTTGACCGTCACGGAGCGCGTGCCCTCAAAGGCGGTGTAGCCCTTGGGCGCCTTGAGCTCGCGGACCTCCAGATTGCCCGAGTCCACGCCCGAGACGGTCACACGGCCATCCTCGCCCGTGGTGACGGTGGCCTTGCCCTCTGCATTCCACGTGCCTTCGGCCGCCGGTGTGCGACCGCGGTCGTCGGCGATGCTCAGGACCGCCCCGGCAAGCGGCTTGTCGCCGTCGCTGCCGCGCTTGGTGAGCGCGAGATCCCAAGTGTAGGCGCACGCATCGTCGCTCGGCGTGCGGGTAAAGCCGGCGTCGCCGGACTGGTCGGCAAAGGGAGAGCGCGGGTAGCGCAGGTAGACCTCGTTGGGGTTGCCCTCCGCGATGCCG
>CABSNL010000003.1 GCA_902479095.1 uncultured Collinsella sp.
CACTTCTAGCTTCGTCGGCAGCGTCAGATGTGTATAAGAGACAGGTGGTATATGGTGCGTTTTCCGTGGCAATGGTCTTTGTCACTTCGATCGGCAAGTTTGTGGCCGACACGCTCGATTGGCACGTGGCCATGTACGGCACGCTGGCCTTTGCCGTTCTGATCTGCGGAGCGCTCGTGGCGTTTATGCCGCGCGCTGGGCAAACCGACGAGCCCGCCACTTTTCGCGAGCAGGCGGGTCTGCTACGCGAGCCGAGCATCATCACCGGCATGCTCATCTTTTTGTTTGGCGTGGGGTCGGTCTACGTTTTCTACGGCTACGTGACGCCTTATCTTGAGCAGGTGCTGGGCATGGGCACGGTCGAAGCCAGTACCACGCTCATGGCCTACGGCGTGTTCTGCCTGATCTCGAACATCCTGGGCGGATGGATCGATGCGCGCTTTGGCATGAAGGCGCTACTCGTGACGTTTGTGCTGCAGGCTGCAGCGTTACTCGGACTGTTTGCTGTGGGCGGCACCATGCCGCTCGCGCTGGTCTTTGTCTTTAGCCTGGCGCTGCTCATGTACCTGTTCTCGGTGTCGTGCATCACGCACTTTATGGACGTGGCACGCAGCCGCCATCCCAAGTCGATGGTACTCGCAAGTTCGGTTGAGCCCATGGCGTTTAACGTCGGCATCTCGTTTGGCACCGCAGTGGGCGGCGCCGTGGTAAGCAGCGTTGGCATTGCATATGTAGGCGCAGTGGGTGCCGCGTTCTCGCTTGTGGCCTGGGTGCTTACGCTGGTGACGATTAAGTTGGCTCGCTGGGAACGCAAGAGGGCGATGGCGCAGGCGTAGATGCGATACTCGAGCTCGATGATGGCGATCGAAAGGAAACCGCATATGCAACGTGTACTGTTCATCTGCTATGGCAACATCTGTCGCTCGACGATGGCTGAGTCGGTGTTTACCGAGCTGGTGCGGCGCGCCGGGCGCGCGGGCGAATTTGTCATCGATTCCGCGGCGACTTCAACTGAGGAGATTGGCAACCCGCCGCATCATGGCACGGTCGCCAAGCTGCGCGAAGTCGGGATTCCCGTCGTTGCGCACCGTGCCCGCCAGGTGCGTCGCGCGGAGTATGGCGACTGGGATCACATTGTCAATATGGATGCTGAGAACGCGCGGGGCCTGCGTCGCATCTTTGGCGACGACCCCGACGGCAAGATTACGCGCATGCTCGATTGGACCGAGCGCCCCGGCGACGTGGCCGACCCCTGGTACACCGGCAATTTCGATGCCACGTACCGCGACGTGCTCGCCGGCTGCACCGCTATGCTCGAGCAGCTGTAGGTGCTCGAGCGGCGCGGGCACACGGGCCACGCCATCGGCATAAAACGAGCGTGGATTTTCTCCCACTTTGAGCGTTCGAGGGCGCTCTAAACGGGAGAAAATCCACGCTCATAAATCCACGCTCATGAATGTGGCAAAGGGACTGTCCCTTTGCCACATCCGGGACCGGCCCTAGACCGGCTTGACCTCCAGCTTTATCCCCTCGGCGCAGGAGTCGCCCAAAACATCCGAAAGGGCCCAGGTCGCATATAGCGGCAAATAGAGAACTGCTCCGTTGCGCTCAACGTTGCCTCTCGAGAAAACAATCCCGAGCCTTACGCCATATTCAGCCGTATCAAGCACATGACCGAGCGCAGCGTGCGCGTGGTAATAGGAGCCCGATTTAACCTCGATCGGAACAGCCGTCCCATCCGGTCCATCGACCACAAAGTCCACTTCACCGCGCTTTTTTGTCTGATAGTAGTAAAGCTGGCGATTTTGGGCGGCCAGCTGCTGGGCCACCACGTTTTCGTAAATGCCGCCCAGATTGGGCTCCTTGCTATCAAGATACGCCGCTTGGGCGACTCCAACGGGGTAGCGCGCCATCAACATGCCCGTATCCGATTGATATAGCTTGAACTGCGATGGTCGTGCTGACTTGAGCAGGGGCGATTTTGGCTCGGTTACGATATCGGCTTTGAGAGCAACGCCGGCATCGACAAGCCATACAAAATCTCGCTGATACTTCTCGTAGTGAGCCTTGGGGTCAATGGAATTGAGCACGAAGCGCTTGTTTTCGCCCTCGAGCATAATAGGGAGCTGATCGTAGATGCTCTGCACCTGAAGGGCTCGCCCGCTTGCATACTCGGAGATATCCCGCCGGTACTGTTCGTTGAGCTCTGACTGTAGCTGACGAACAGAGGCAAGGTCGCCCCGCGTGTCAAGGAAACGTTGCACGACCTCCGGCATTCCGCCGACAACGGTATAGGTCCTGAAGTTTGCCATCATCGCGTCATGAATGTAATCGGGAATGGGCCTCTCGCTGATACACGCGTCACGTATCGTTTGGCGAGCCCCCTCGCTCACCCCGATTGCCCAGCAAAACTCCTCAAAATCGAGCGGGAACATCCTAAGCTCGTGAACATACCCCACGGGATAGGACCTGACGCCCTTGAACTGAGTCCCGAGCATTGACCCCGAAAACGCCCAGCGGCACCTCCCGTCCTCAACAAGGAACTTCGCCATCGTCATGATGTCGGGGGCCTCTTGGACCTCATCGATAAACACGAGCGTTTTGCCTGGTGCAATCGACTTTCCCGAAAGAAGCGTCACCCTGCTGATGAAATCATCGGCATTCCGCGCCTCGAGAAGAGCATCTTTTGCCTGGCGGTTTTCCATGAGGTTAAGCTCGATGTAGGTTGCATGGTTGGCTTTGCCAAATGCACGAATCGAATAGCTTTTGCCAATCTGGCGAGAACCCGTAATGAATAAGGCCTTTTGCTCGGAAGACTTCAGCCAACGCTCCAGCTCTGCCGCTATTTTCCTACGCAGCATAGGCTCTCTCTCCTCGGTGTCATCAAATGAAATGCAGAGTTTTACACGCTTGATTATCGATGAAATGTGGAATTTTTAGAACTTAAAATCGGATAAAATGCAGAGATTTGAGATCACAAGCATAATAGAGGGAGCACTACCGGCGAATGTGACAAAGGAACTGTCCCTTTGTCACATTGCGCTCAACTACTCGTCGACGATCTCAGCAAGCCAGACGTTCAGCGTATCAACCTCGGGGCAGCAGAACTTTGCCGTACCGGGCTCGTTGCCAGGCACGGTTCCGCCATAGCGCAGGATATCGATATAGGGAAAGCCCACATGGCAGGCCATGGCGCACATCTTGCCGCGATCTCGGTCGAAGTCAAAAACGTCGCCCGGCTTGTGGCCATGGTGGCAACGACACGCACCCAGCTGGTCCACGCAGCTCACGCGGATACGCGGCCGCTTGCCCCGCGGCGCGCCGAGCGGCCTGTTCTCGCCCGCTGCCTCGGTGCTGCTCTCGCCAGCGTTACTCATGGTCGATCACATCCAGGCAGGCCTCGATGGGAAGGCCGGCCGACTTGTCCTCTTGGTCGGCATTGCGCTCGATAAGCTCCGCTACCACGCGCATGGCATCGCTCGTCGCGCGCTGAAGGCTCCAACCGGCCATAACGCGGCCGACGAGCACCGCCGAGAACGTGTCGCCCGTGCCCGGGAAATAAACCGGAATGAGCTCAAAGGGAATCGCAAAGTACTCCCCCGCCACATGGTCGTAACCGATAACCGCGTTCGTGCCATTGACCACGGCGCTCGTAATGACCACCGACTTGGCACCCAGCTCGCGCACGGCGTCCACAAGGGCGCGGGCCTCGTCGGGCGTGATTTGCTCGGCGATAGGCGTATCGGTGAGCAGGCATGCCTCGGTATAGTTGGGCACCGCGTAGTCTGCGCACTCCAGCAGATGCCGCATAAGGCCAATCGTGGACTCGGGCACGCCCGCATAGAGCTTGCCGTTGTCGCCCATGATGGGGTCGACGAACACCTTGGTACCCTTTTGCGCGCGACGGTGGCAGAAGTCCGAAATGATGCGCGTCTCTTCCTCGGTCACGATAAAGCCGGTCGAAATGGCGTCGAACTCAAAGCCGAGCTCCTCCCAGATGGCGAGGCTCTGGCGCACGTACTCGGTGGTGTCGTGGATGTAAAACTTGGGATAGTTGAGTGTATCGGACACCAACGCCGTCGGCAGATTGTGGATGCGATAGCCCATATGCGACAGCACCGGCAGCATGGCGGAAAGCGCGACCTTGCCGTAGCCGCACATATCGTTGATCAGCAGCAGCTGAGTGTTCTTCATGAGGGTCTCCCTTGGTTCGGGCACGGCGCAGCAGCGCCACAGTGCGACTAAGTGTAGCGCAGGGGACGTTGTGAGCGGGCGCTACGGTCGCGAAGAGCGCATTGTTGCGAAAAGGTTTCGGAAAATGATCCCTTTTCCTCCGTCCCCAAGGGATCACATGCACCGAAGCGGACCGTGGCGAAATCACAGGTTGAGGACGGACAGCGAAAGCGTTCCTAAGCGAGCAAGGTGGCGTGAAAGAGGAGGGCATAGGCCTTGTGGCCATGCCCGACGATTGAACGCCAGATTGCCGCTTAGGAACGTTTGCAGCGTCGAGCGGTTACGGCGTTTGGCAAAACGCCGTAACTTAATAAGTTTGGTACCTTGACAATCAATCTATGCGCTCCTAAATTAGTTAGGCACAAAACAATTTCTCTACCTAACTAAGGAAAGGAGCGAAGCTTAGATATGTGTGTTGAAGCACTCGTCCTTCCGCATGAGCCCGGCGGCGACCCGTCACAGCCGGCGGATGTACCCGAAACGGTTAACTCGGAAGACAAGCTTGCCAAGCGCATCCTGAGCGGCCTGGGCTTTTGCGGCCATTACATGCATTTTCATGGCGGAGGCGTGTCCGGCAAGGCGCCCATCATCTGCCTGCTGGCCAAGCAACCCGGCGGCGAGATGTCGCAGCAGGAACTCGGCATGCACTTTGACCTCAAGCCGGGGTCGCTTTCCGAGATCCTGTCCAAACTCGAGCTCAACGGCCTCATCGAGCGCAGCCGTAACCCCAAGGATCGACGGCAGCTCACCATTCGCCTGACCGAAACCGGCCGGGAAAACGCCCGCATCGACCAGGCAGCCCGCATTCGCTTTAGAGAGCAGGCCTTTGGTGCCCTCACCCACGACGAGCGCGAGCAGCTCGCCGAAATGCTCGAGAAAATCCGTGTAACCTGGGAGGAACTGGATGATTAAAACCCTCATGGGCAGCATCCGCGACTATATGAAAGTCACCGTTGCCACGCCATTGCTCGTGCTTGGCGAGGTACTCTGCGAGATGCTGATTCCATTTATCACCGCCAACCTGATCGACGCCATCAAAGATGGCGCCACCGTAGCCGAGATGCTTCCCACCGCGGGCTTTTTGGTGCTCATCGCGCTGACGTCGCTTGCTTTTGGCGCCGCTGCCGGCGTCACCTGCAGCCATGCGAGTTGCGGCTTCGCTAAGAACCTGCGTCACGACCTGTTCTACAAGATCCAGACGTTCAGCTTTGCCAACATCGATGAGTTCTCGAGCTCCTCGCTCGTCACGCGCCTGACCACCGATATCAACAACGTGCAGCAGGCCTTTATGATGATCATCCGTATCGCCGTGCGCGCGCCGCTGGTATTGATCTTCGCCTTTACCATGGCATTTATCATGGGCGGCAGCGTCGCTATGGTCTACCTGGTCATCATTCCGCTGCTGGGCTTTGGGCTGTTCTTTATCATCTTTAAGGTGCGCCCCATCTTCTCGCGCGTGTTCCACAAGTACGACGCCCTTAACGAGTCCGTCGAGGAAAACGTCACCGGCATGCGCGTAGTTAAGAGCTATGTGCGCGAAGACTTTGAGAAGGAGAAGTTCGCGACCGCCGCACGCGACGTCCAGATGGACTTCACCCGCGCCGAGAAGCTGCTCGCCTTTAACAACCCCATGATGAACATCTGCGTCAACGGCGCGTTTGTCGTCATCATCTACCTGGGCTCCAAGCTCATCATCACGAGCCAGGGCACGCTGTTCGACGTGGGCCAGCTCTCCTCGATCTTTACCTATGGCTTCCAGATCCTCATGAGCCTGATGCAGCTGTCGATGATCTTTGTCATGGTGACCATGGCCGACGAATCGGCGCACCGCATTACCGAGGTGCTGGCCGCCGAGCCCACGATCGCCAATCCCGCCGAACCCGTGCTCGAGGTTGTCGACGGCTCCATCGACTTTGACCACGTGAGCTTTAAGTATTCCGCGCATGCGAAGCGCCAGGCACTCGACGATATCGACCTGCATATTAAGAGCGGCGAGACCATCGGCATCATCGGCGGCACCGGCTCGGCCAAGTCCACGCTCGTAAACCTCATCGCCCGCCTGTACGACGCCACCGAAGGCACCGTGCGCGTGGGCGGCATGGACGTGCGCGACTACGACCTAGACGCGCTGCGCCACCAAGTGGCCATGGTGTTGCAGAAAAACGTGCTGTTTAGCGGCACCATCGCCGAGAATCTGCGCTGGGGCGACCCGAACGCCACCGACGAGGAAGTCCGCGAGGCGGCACATCTGGCCTGCGCCGATGAGTTTGTCGACGGCTTCCCCAAGGGCTACGACACCTGGATCGAGCAGGGCGGCTCCAATGTCTCGGGCGGTCAGAAGCAGCGCCTGTGCATTGCGCGTGCCCTGCTGCGTCGCCCCAAGATCTTGATCCTGGACGACTCCACCAGCGCCGTCGACACCAAGACCGACGCCAAGATTCGCGCAGGGCTGGCAAGCTATCTGCCCAACACGACCAAGCTCATCATCGCCCAGCGCATTAGCTCCGTGCAGGACGCAGACCGCATCATCGTCATGGAGGGCGGCCGTATCGCGCAGATCGGTAACCACGACGAGCTGCTCAAGACGAGCGAGATCTACCGCGAGACCTTCACCTCGCAGAACAAGATGTCTGCCGAGGGCGAAGAGGCCGTCGAAGCCGACACCGAGGCATCCGCAACACAAGCTCAGACCCAGGAAGGAGGCGAGGCACATGAGTAAGGCAACGACCGCCGAGCGCGCGCTCAACCGCAAGGGTGGCACCATGTCGCGCCTCATCAAGACGCTCTTTGGCTTCTACCCCGTGCTTTTGCCCCTCGTCGTCGTCGGCGTGGTGCTCTGCGCCATCATCAACTCCATCGGCGCGACCTTCCTTCAGAGCGCCCTGCAGATTATTAGCGAATCGTGGCAGTCGGGTGATTGGAAAGCTGCACAGCCCAAGATCGCACAGCTCGTGACCACCCTCGCCTGCATCTACGGCGTCGGCATCCTGTCCTCGCTGTTCTGGAACCGCGCCATGGCCATCGTCACGCAGGGCTCGCTCGAGAAGCTGCGCGAGAAGATGTTCAACCGCATGCAGGACCTGCCGATCCGCTACTTCGACACGCACCAGCGCGGCGACATCATGAGCCACTACACCAACGACATCGACACGCTGCGCCAGATGATCAGCCAGTCGCTGCCCAACCTGCTCATGACGACCATCGTCATCGTCACGGTGTTCTTTATCATGCTGTACTACAGCGTTTGGATGTGCCTGGTCATTGTGGCAGGCGTCGCCTTTATGACCTTTATGACCAAGCTGCTCGGCTCCAACTCCGCGCGCTTCTTTATTGCGCAGCAGACCGAGCTCGGCGTTGTCGAGGGCCATATCGAGGAAGTCATGAACGGCCAGAAGGTCGTCAAGGCATTCTGCCACGAGTCTGCCGCCGAGGCCGATTTTGACGAGCGCAACGAAAAGCTCTTCGAGGTCTCGCAGAAGGCCAACATGTACGCCAACATCCTCATGCCCATCCTTATGAACCTGGGAAACCTGCTCTACGTGCTGGTCGCACTGGCAGGCGGCATTTTCCTGGCGCTGGGCGTGCCCAACCTGAGCATCTCGGGCATGGCGCTGTCCATCGCCGTCGTAGTGCCGTTCCTCAACATGACCAAGCAGTTCTGCGGACAGATCGGCCAGATCTCGCAGCAGATCAACGCCGTGGTCATGGGCCTCGCCGGCGCCGACCGTATCTTTGAGCTCATCGACGAGAAGCCCGAGGCCGACGAAGGCTACGTAACGCTCGTCAACGCGCAGGTGAACCCCGAGACCTGGGAGTTCGAGGAGGCCGACCACCACACCGGCATGTGGGCATGGAAACACCCACACCGCGCAACCGGCGAGATCGAGTACGTGCCGCTGCGTGGCGACCTGGTCATGGACAACGTCGACTTTGGCTACACGCCCGACCACGAGGTGTTGCACGGCGTGTCCGTGTTTGCCAAGCCGGGCCAGAAGGTCGCGTTTGTCGGCGCCACCGGTGCCGGTAAGACGACCATCACCAACCTCATCAACCGCTTCTATGACATTGCCGACGGCAAGATCCGCTACGACGGCATTAACGTCAACAAGATCCGCAAGGCCGATCTGCGCCGCTCGCTGGGCGTCGTGCTACAGGACGTGAACCTGTTCACCGGCACCGTGATGGATAACATCCGCTACGGCAATCTGGACGCTACCGACGAGGAGTGCATCGCGGCGGCCAAGCTCGCGGGCGCGGACGACTTTATCACCCGCCTGCCCGACGGCTACGACACCATGCTCACCGGCAACGGCGCACAGCTGTCGCAGGGCCAGCGCCAGCTGATCTCGATCGCACGCGCCGCCGTCGCCGATCCGCCGGCGATGATCCTGGACGAGGCCACGTCGAGCATCGATACCCGCACCGAGGCCATCGTGCAAGCCGGCATGGACAAGCTCATGGAAGGCCGCACGACGTTTGTCATCGCGCACCGCCTGTCCACCGTGCGCAACTCCGACGCAATCATCTGTCTGGACCACGGCCGCATCATCGAGCGCGGCAACCACGACGAGCTGATCGCCAAGCGCGGATACTACTATCAGCTCTATACCGGGGCGTTTGAGCTGGAGTAGTTCGGCTCGCCGAGATGGCCGATTTGCCGCTCATTCGTCGGGCATGACCCTAAGGTCAATGCCCTCCTCTTTCGGGGCAAATCGACTCATCTCAACGACCCAAACACAATGCGCCGCAACGAATAAAGCCTCCGCAGCCACACGAGCTGCGGAGGCTTTATTCATGCCGGCCGGAAACCGTATCCCACTTTTCGGGCCCAAAATGGGATGCCGTTTCCCGCTGGGCCCCCTCCGGGAAACGGCATCCCATTTCAAGGGCATAAACCGGGATGTGGTTTCCCCTAACGGCACCTTTGGGAAGCCGCATCCCACTCTAGACGCACAAAACGGGATGAGCTTTCCCATGGTGATCCAAGACCAGAAGCATGTCCGATAGCGCGGCCAGGTCAAGAACAACAAGGCAAGCGTCACGCCAATTTGGACGAGCGTCTGCTGCAGTTTGAGGCTGCTAGCCCATATGGTAGAGTTAACCACCCATGAATTTCAGCACACTGCGTGCTACCTGTTCTTTTGTCATTTAGGGGAGTGAACTTGTGAATACTTCTGTCGCCAAGAAGGCCGGCCAGGCGGTGCGCCTGCTCATGATGGTGCTCACGGCAGTTCTCATCTTCTTCTTCATCAATGTTATGCTGCTCGTCTCCGATATCCAGGGCACGGCGCGTGTGGTCAACTACGCCGGTCTGGTGCGCGGTACCACGCAGCGAATCGTTAAGCTCGAGGATGCGGGCCAGCCTCAAGATGACCTGCTCAAAGCCGTGGATTCATACATCAACGGTTTGCGTTACGGAAGTGACGACCTCAACCTCGTCCGTCTCGACGACGATGAGTATCAGGCAAAAATGACCGAGCTTGCAAATTATTTTGATGAGCTTTGCACCGAGATCATCCGTGTGCGCGAAGTCGGCTACGAGAACACCGACATCATCTCCATGAGCGAGGAATTCTTTGGCATTTGCGACGATGCTACGCGACTCGCAGAGGACTACTCTCAGGAGAAGGCGTCGGCGCTCAACTATCTCGAGGGCTTGGTGATCATCGACATCGTGGGCTTGGTGGCGACCTTTGCGGTCGAACTCGTTCGCGCGGTGCGCACCGCCGCGCTCAATCGCGAACTGCAGAGCAAAGTCTATCTCGACGAAGCCACGGGGCTGCCCAACAAGAACAAGTGCGAGGAGATCTTGGGGCAGGAGCAGCCTGTCTCCGCGGAGGAGCCCGTTGCGGTGTGCGTCTTCGACCTTAACAATCTGCATATGGTCAATAACAACTTCGGCCATGAGAAGGGCGATGAATACATTCGCTCTTTTGCCCAACAACTGGGAAGTGTGGCGTCGGAGACGTGCTTTGTGGGTCGCGACGGCGGCGATGAGTTTATCGCGGTGCTGCGGGATGCCGACCGAGCCGCTGTGGAATCTTGTCTCACTCGGATTCGCGCGAACGTGAACGAGTATTCCGAGACTCATCCCGACATGCCTATCAGCTATGCGGTGGGCTATGCGCTTTCCAGTGATTTTGATGAACCGCCTACGATGCGCGAGCTCTTTTCCCAGGCCGACAAGAACATGTACGTCGATAAGAACCGCGTAAAAGCAGCCGAGACAGCCGACCCGCAACGCGAGGACCGCTAAACCCGTAGCAAAGGGTAGCTAATTTGGGACGGGACTCTTTTGGCTATTTGAGAAGTTGTGCCATGGCGTTGATGAATTTTTGTACTTGGAGGGTCGGCTCGAGCGGATAGTGCAAAAAGACCGGCACCTCGCGGCCGCACAGGAACGGTACGCCCACAAAGGCCGGGTGCACCCCCGACCATGCGCCGCAGGTGAGCACCGCGTCGCCCTTTTCCTCGGCTTCGTTAAAGAGCGCAAAGTCAAAGCTGTCCACGTCGATCACGTCTACGCCGCCGTCTGCCAAAAGATCGATACGCAGACTGTCCATAGCGTCGTTGCCGTGACGGAGCACGCGCAGGCGCATGCCCTCCAGGTCAGCAACCGTGATACGCGTCTTGCGCGCCAGCGGGCTCGTGCGTGGCACGTCGATATAAAACGGCACGTTAACGATGCGGAGCTTTTGGCAGACGTCACCCCAGCGCGGGGTCGAAAAACTCGACTGCACCACATCGACCTCGCGACCGAGGCTGCGCATGACGGTCTCGCGCTCGTCATAGAGGTCGCTTACCGGCACGATCTCAAATCGCAGCGACGGTTCCAGCTCGTGTACGCCCGACCACATCGACAGCGTTTGGCGCCCCGGGCACATCATCGACACACCCAGACGCACAGCACCGCCATCGCCCGCCGCGCGTCGGGCGCGGCGCAGCGCGTCCTCGGACTGCCGCATGATCGAGCGCGCGTCGTCCACCAGCAGAGCGCCCGCCGGCGTCACCTTAACACCCGAATGCGAGCGCTCGAACAACGTGATGCCAAACTCGGCCTCGAAACCCGACACCTGTTTGACGAGCGCCGGGGTCGACACGCGCAATTTTGCCGCCGCACGCGAGAAGCTTCCCAGCTCCGCGGCGGCCGATATGGCCTCGAGTCGTCGATCGTACACGTCAATCTCCTGTTTCCAGACGCATGGCAATGAACTGCCAAAGGGGGGGTTGTTTTGGCAGGTCACACACTCAATTAAAGGCGCATCGTCTTGCAAGCTATAAACCTACGGTTAACGCCATTCTAACAAATATGCAATTCACCTGCGCAAATGCAAAGCATACGATAACCAGCGAAAACCACGTGGGTCGGTTAATGGGAGCGACCCACCGGGAGGCACAAGAAGGGAAGTTCCTATGAGCAATTGGCTTAAGCTCGAGGGCGATGTTTGCGCCGTGACTGGCGCGCTCGGCGGTATGGGCGTCGAGATTTGCCGCGAGTTCGCCCGCAACGGCGCCAACGTCGTCCTGCTCGACCTGGACGAGGGAAAGGTCAAGGCCGCAGCCGCCGACCTCGCCGCCGAGTTTGGCATCCACGCCGAGGGCTACAAGATGAACGCCACCGACGAGGCCGAGGTTCAGGCCGCCGTCGATGCCACCATCGCCGACTTCGGCCGCGTCGACGTTCTCGTCAACACCGCCGGCATCCTGCGCTTCGCCGCCATGGAGGACCTGCCGCTCTCCGACTGGGAGCAGGTGCTCAACGTCAACCTCACCGGTTACTTCATCACCTCGCAGCGCTTTGGTCGCGAGATGATCAAGGCCGGCCAGGGTCGCCTGGTGCACATCTCGACCGTTGCCAGCCACTCCCCCGAGACGTTCTCGGGCGTGTACAGCTCCACCAAGGCGGGCGTCAACATGATGTCCAAGATGCTGGCTACCGAATGGGGCCCCTACGGCGTGCGCTCCAACTGCGTCGAGCCCTGCTTCGTCAAGACCCCCATGTCGGCAAGCTTCTACGCCGACCCCGAGGTCGAAAAGAGCCGCAGCCGCCTGATCGCCACGCGCCGCATCGGCGAGGTCAGCGATATCGCCAACGCCGTCATGTTCCTGGCGTCCAAGCGCTCGGACTTTACCACCGGCGACGCCATCAAGGTTGACGGCGGCTTCTCCAACATGATGGGCGACCTCACCGCCAAGCCCGGCGGCCGCCGAGCCTATGCCGACAACCACCTTAAGAACAAGGGTGTCGAGCTTTGGTCCGATGAGTCCGGCGTCGCCAAGCCGACTGACCAGTAAACCAACCTGACAGGGAGGCCCCGCGGGCACGCCCGCTCCTCCCCCGTATCGATTAGAAAGAGTCCAATGGCTTCCACCAACTCCAACAAGGGTCGCGCCGTCGTGCTTTCCGCCGCGTGCGTCACCATGTTCTTCATCAGCTCCATCGCGCTGTATTCCGTCGTGAGCAAGAACCTGCTCGCCGTCTACCCCGAGTGGTCCAGCGCTCTTACCTGGGCCTTCCCGGTCTTTCAGACCATCATGGCCGTGACGGGCATCTTCGCCGGCCGCATCTCCGATAAGATCGGCCCGCGCAACGTCGTGATCGCCGCCGCCGCGTGCTACGGCCTGGGCTGGTTCATGTCCGGCACCGTCACCGAGCCGTGGCAGTTCTACCTGTGGTTCTCGCTCGTCGCCGCCATCGGCAACGGCCTGGGCTACAACCCCGCGCTCACCACCGGCCAAAAGTGGTTCATCGACAAGAAGGGTCTCGCCTCCGGCATCACCCTGGCCGCTTCGACCGCCGGTCCCGCTGTACTGTCCCCGGTGCTCGCCTCGCTGCTCATCCCGAGTCTGGGCATCTTTGGCGCCCTTAAGGCGCTCGGCGTCATCTTCTTTGTGATGATCGCCGCCTCCGCCCTGTTCCTGAAGGCTCCCGAGGCCGGTTGGCTGCCCGAGGGCTTCGAGGCCCCCAAGGGCGGCGCGCACGCCGGCACCTTCGGCGACCTCACCCCGGGCGAGATGGTCAAGACCCCGCGCTTCTGGGTCCTCATCATCACCTTCGCCTTTGCCGCCACCGCCGGTACTCTGCTCGTGGGCAAGGTTGCCTCCATCGCCGCCGTCCAGCTCTTCGCCGATCCCACGAGCGCCGCGGCCGTCGCCCTCGGCGGTGTGGTGGTCTCCGTCAACACCTGCGCCAACCTGGTCGGCCGCCTGTCCTTTGGCCAGATCATCGACAAGCTCGGCGCCTATAAGTCGCTGCTCATCAGCCTTGTCGTCACCATCGTCGCACTCGTCATCATGTCGATGAGCTTTACGCAGGCCATGTTCTTTGTGGCGCTCGCTCTGCTCGGCTTTAGCTTTGGCGCCCTGCTCGTCATCTACCCGCCGCTCACCGGTGGCGCCTTTGGTACCAGCAACATCGGCGTCAACTACGGCATCATGTTTTTGGGTTATGCCGCTTCCACCTGGATCAGCCAGCCCATCACCGCCGTGCTGTATCACGCTGAGGCCGGCAGCGCCGCCTACCAGCAGTCCTTCTACGGCGCCATTGTGATCGCCGCCATCGCCGTCGTGCTCACCGTCTACATGATGGTCTCCGACAGCAAGAAGAAGTCCGCCTAGTTTTACCGATGCGACAAAGGGACAGTCCCTTTGTCGCATTCCACCGGTCACCAGTATTAAGGAGTCGAAATGTCTGAGCTCAACCCCGTCCGCATTGCCGTTATCGGCGCCGGCGCCATGGGCCGCAACCACATCCGCTTTGTCACCGAGGAGCCCGAGGCCGAGGTCGTCGCCATCGCCGACGCCTTTGAGGGCGCCCGCGCCACGGCTGAGGCCGCCGGCGTGCCGTTCTTCACCGATCCCGCCCAGATGATGGACGAGGTTAAGCCCGAGGCCGTCATCATCGCCACGCCCAACGACCTGCACCTGGGCGTTGCCCGCGAGGCTGTGAAGCGCAATATCGTGCCGCTGGTCGAAAAGCCGATCTCCAACGACCTGGAGGATGCCCAGGCTTTCGCTGCCGAGGCCGAGACCGCCGGCGTGCCCGTGCTCGTGGGTCAGCACCGTCGCCACAACCCCTTCGTCAACAAGGCCAAGGAGATCATCGAGTCCGGCGAGCTGGGCAAGCTCACCGTGTCGAGCTTCCACTACATGATCTATAAGAATGACGAGTACTTCGATGTCGAATGGCGCCGCAAGAAGGGTGCCGGCCCGATCCTGGTCAACCTGGTGCACGACGTCGACCTGCTCCGCTACCTGCTGGGCGAGCCCGTTGCCGTCCAGGGTATGCAGTCCAGCGCCGCCCGCGGTTTTGAGACCGAGGACTCCGCCGTGGTCAACGTCCGTTTTGCCGATGGCGCGCTCGCAAGCATGACCATCTCCGACGCCACCGCCAGCCCCTGGAACTGGGAGGCAACCGCTCGCGAGGACCCGCAGTACCGCCCCTTCGACGCCGACGCCTACTTTATCGGCGGCACTAAGGGCGCCCTGTCGCTGCCCCGCCTGCACCAGTTCTCCTACGACGGCGCCTCCAACTGGCACAAGCCGCTGCAGATGGAGATTCCGGCCGTCGACCCGGCACTGCCGCACAAGATGCAGCTCAAGCACTTTGTGAAGGTTGTCCGCCGCGAGGTCGAGCCCGTCGTGACCCCCGCCGACAACGTTAAGACGCTCACGCTTCTCAACGCTATCAAGGAGGCCGCCGAGACCGGCCAGCTCGTCGAGCTGTAATGCCTTAAGAGCGACCGCGGCAGAAACCCCATGCCGAGTCCCTCGGTCCGCCACAAATTAAGCCCCTCTTCTTTGCCCCGCGAGCAACCTCCTGCCCGCGGGGCTTTTGTGCAGTGGCATGTGACAAAGGGACAGTCCCTTTGTCACATCGCGGGTGGTATCCTTGGTAGCTCTGTGCTGCAAACGCACCTTAAACGCAAGGAGTTCCATGGATCTTATCGCCCGGCTCGCCCGCGAGCTCAACCTTAAAGCCGCCAACGTCGAGGCAGCCGTCAAGCTCATCGACGAGGGCAACACCATCCCCTTTATCTCGCGCTACCGCAAGGAAGCCACGGGCGGCATGGACGACGTCTCCCTGCGCTCCCTCGACGAGCGCCTGTCCTACCTGCGCAATCTTGAGCAGCGCAAGGAGGACGTCATTCTGCTCATCGACGCCCAGGGCAAACTCACGCCCGAACTCGAGCAGCAGATTCGCGAGGCCACGCAGCTCCAGCGTGTCGAGGACCTCTACAAGCCCTACCGCAAAAAGCGCATGACCCGCGCGCAGAAGGCCCGCGAGGCAGGCCTGGAGCCACTTGCCAACATGGTCATCATGCAGGCCTCGGCCAAGGGCAGCGCGCTCGACGCCGCCGCGGCATACGTCAACGAGGAAGCCGGCTTCGACACGCCCGAGAAGGCGCTCGCCGGCGCGGCGGACATCGTGGCCGAGACGGTGGCCGAGGACCCCGAGAACGTCGCCGACCTGCGTGCCTTTACGCAAAACACCGCAGACATCGTCGTCGAGGCCACCGACCCCACCGAGAAGACCCCCTACGAGCCGTACTACAGCTATGATGAGCCGCTGCGCCGTATACCCAACCACCGCGTGCTGGCTATCGACCGCGGTGAGCGCGAGGGCAAGCTCCGCGTGCGCGTGAACGTCGACGGCGCCGCCGCCACGGCACGCCTCGGCAGCCGTTGGCCCCGACGCCAGGGCGTCTTCGCGCCCGTCTTTGACGCCGCCATCGCCGACGGCTACAAGCGCCTCATGGCCCCCTCGCTGGAGCGCGAGGCCCGCGCCAAACTCACCGTCCGTGCGCAGACCGAGGCCATCAATGTCTTTGCCAAGAATCTCGAGGGCCTGCTCTCGGCACGCCCCGTGCGCGGCGCCCGCGTGCTCGCGCTCGATCCGGGCTACCGCACCGGCTGCAAGGTCGCCGTCATGGACGAGACCGGCAAGCTGCTCGACCACGGCATGGTCTATCCCACCAAGCCGCGCCACGACGTCGCCGGCACCAAGCGCGAGCTCGCCCGCCTCGTCAAAAAGGACAGCGTCAACACCATCGTCATCGGCAACGGCACCGCCAGCCGCGAGACCGAGGAAGTCGTCTCGGAGTTCATCGCCGAGCAGGCGCCTGAGCTGCGATACACCATCGTCAACGAGGCCGGCGCATCGGTGTACTCCGCCTCCGAGCTCGCCAGCCAGGAGTATCCCGATCTGGACGTCACCGTGCGTGGCGCCATGAGCCTGGACCGCCGTCTACAGGACCCGCTGGCAGAGCTCGTCAAGATCCCGCCCCAGTCCATCGGCGTTGGCCAGTACCAGCACGACCTTGACCAGGCCGAGCTTTCGCGCACCCTGGGCCATGTGGTGGAGGACGTCGTCAACCGCGTGGGCGTCGACGTGAATACCGCGAGCGCAAGCCTGCTGGGATACGTATCGGGCATCACGCCGAGCGTGGCCAAAAACATCGTGGCCTACCGCGAGGAAAACGGTGCCTTTACCGATCGCCGCCAGCTTAAGAAGGTCCCCAAACTAGGACCCAAGGCATACCTCAACGCCGCGGGCTTCCTGCGCATCAGCGGCGGCAAGAACCCGCTCGACGCGACGAGCGTCCACCCCGAGAGCTACGAGGTGGCCACGTCCGTCCTGGAACGCGCCGGCGTTAAAGCCAGCGAGCTCAGCCGCGGCGGCGTGCCCGACATCGAGCGCCGTCTAGGCAGTATCTCGGCGCTGGCAAGTGACCTGAACTGCGGCACCCTCACGCTCATCGACATCGTCAACGAGCTCAAGAAGCCCGGCCGCGACCCGCGCGACGACGCGCCCGAGGTGGTCTTTAGCCGCTCGGCGCTTTCCATCGACGATCTGGAACCCGGCATGGAGCTCAAGGGGACGGTGCGCAACGTCGTCGACTTTGGCGCGTTCGTCGACGTGGGCGTGCACCAGGACGGCCTCGTGCATATCTCCAAGCTGGCCAATCGCTTTGTCAAGCACCCGAGCGACGTGGTGCGCGTCGGCGACACGGTCAAGGTGTGGGTAGAAAAGGTCGATCGCGACCGCAAGAAGATCTCGCTCACCATGGTGCAGGGAAAGTAAACCGCCAAAGCAAAGGTACCCCCTGTAGCGATGTGCAAAATCGCGAGTATTCTGCAAATTCCACCGTTCCGGATGCCCCTCAGAGACGAAAAAGCAAAAAACAGCCCCCGTTTTAGCGTCGTCAGAGCCAAAACGGGGGCCGTTCCATGCTTCGGTCAACTGATAAAGACCTTTACCTTGCTGAATACTCTCAATTTTGCACGGCGCAGGCGGGGGTACCTTTGCCCACGGCAGGATATGGAAGCCAATCGCCAACTTGCTGGCAAGCTCGTGCCGGCAGCCCCGGCCTTTCCTTTGCCTAGCGCGACCCTCGCGGAGCGCGTGAGCGATAGGGAAAGGAAAGGCCGGGGCGAACAGCCCACGGTACAGTCGGTGTTCGCGCTACGGCAGGATATGGAAACCGAGCGCCGCGATATCCTTGGCAAAGCCGCGCACGGTGTCGAGCGAGACCTCGTACGGGTCGCGACCGATGTTCTTGCGCTTGGCCAGGATGCTGTTGGGCACTGTAATGATCTGGCAACCGCAGGCTTCTGCCTGGTAAATGTTGATAAGTTCGCGCGTGGACGCCCACAGGACCTCACAGTTGGGCTTGGCGGCGGCCTTCTTGACCGACTCCGTCATAAACGGAATGGGGTCGACGCCGGTATCGGCGATACGGCCGGCAAAGAGCGAGATAATGGACGGCGTCTCGGCGTCAACGGCCTCGACCATCTCGTCGACCTGCGTAGGCGTAAAGATGGTGGTGACGTTGACCTTGATGCCGTCGGCCGAAAGCTTGCGCACCAGCTCGGCGGTGGACTCGCCCTTGGTAGTCACGCACGGAATCTTGACGTAGACGTTCTCGGCCCAGGTAGCGATCTCGCGCGCCTCGACCTCCATGGTCTCGACGTCGTCGGCAAAGACCTCAAACGAGACGGACACATCGGTGATGTGGGCCAGGACCTCCTTGGCAAACGCGCGGTAATCCGTCACGCCGCCCTTCTTCATAAGGGACGGGTTGGTCGTGAAACCCTGAACGTTGCCGTTCTCGTACATGTCGAGCATGCCCTCGAGGTTTGCACCGTCAGCGAACACCTTGATTGCCATCTGCCTGATTCCTTTCGCTTGCACATGGGCGTTAAACTGCTAAACACTTTACCTACGTTTATCAAGGCGTGAGCTGCGGTTTTTTATCTTCTCGGCGAACGGTATAAACACCTCAGTGTTTGGATTGATAAATCGATTGAGCATGCAAAAGCAAAGAGTCACAGTTTGGGCAAACGTCAGAACGCGGGATTCATTAGATGAGGCCGAAATGCTGCATCGCTGTGACGGTACCGTCGTGTGCGACATCGTCGGTCACGTAGTCGGCGACCGCCTTGACCTCAGGCATGGCGTTGCCCATGGCCACGGCCGTCTCGACAGCGGCGAGCATGCCCAGGTCGTTACCCGAATCACCAAAGCCAAAGGTGCGCGCGTTGCCAGTGCGGCCCAGATACGCCAGCGCTCGCGCCACGCCCACGCCCTTGTCAATGCCCTTGGGGCTCAGCTCGCGATTCTGGCCACCGGTGTTACACAGCTCAAACTCGCAATCGATAAAGCCGTCATCGTTGGCCACGCGAGCCAAACTGGGCACACTGAGGCATACCTTGCCCACGCGCAGACTGCCGTCGACGCGCATTTCCTCGGTGCTGTGCACCACAGAAGTGCCGATCAGAGACGACTGCTCAACACCCGCGGGTTCCAGGGCAAAAGTAGCCACGTTGGTCTCGAAAAAGGCCTCAATCCCTGCCGCGGCCATACGGCGTGCAAGCTCCTCGACAACGTCCTCGTCAAAGCAGTCCTCGTGTACCACGCGGTCCTCGACCTCGAGCGTGGCTCCCGCCATGGCAACGACACCCGCCGGGTTCAGCGCGCGCAGGCCATCGGCAATCAGCCACAAGGGACGACCCGTGCAGATAAATGCCTGGTGGCCCGCATTGCGCAGGCGATGAAACGCCTCGACGACCGCCTGCGAGGGGCGAACCGCCGAAAAGTCCTTGTCGGTCATGTTGTCGGGATCGAACGACGTCAGCGTGCCGTCCACGTCAAAAAAGAGCACAGCGGGTTCGGGGCACGCATCAATCATATGGGTTCCTTTCGAGGATAAGGGCAAACGAAGCATCCATCATATAATGGAGCGACGCAACCAGAGAGGTCACCCATGGAATTTTACGCAAGCTGCCCCGAGGGCTTTGAGTCCGCACTCGCCGATGAGCTTAAACGCCTCGGGCTTTCGCATGTTCGCCGGCTGAAGGGCCGCGCTACATTTGAGGGCGAGCTCGAGCAAGGCTACCGAGCATGCCTGTGGTCGCGCCTGGCGAGCCGCGCGTTCGTGGTGCTCGGGCGCTTTGAGGCGCAGGATGCCGATGAACTGTACGATAGCGTTTACGACATCGCCTGGGAGAGCATCGTCCGCCCCGGCGCCACCATTGCCATCACCGCCCGCGGCGTGACCGAGCAGCTGCGCAACACGCGTTTCTCGGCCCTGCGCGCCAAAGACGCGCTGTGCGACCGCCTGGCCGAGACCACGGGCCGTCGCGCCGATGTCGATGCCGCCGACCCCGATGTTCACCTACTGCTTTCGCTGCGCCAGCGCCGCGCGAGCATAAGCCTAGACCTTTCGGGCGACCCGCTGTTCAAACGCCTGCCGCCCGCAGCGACCCGCGCCGGCGAGGGCGCGCACGTGCTGCGCCCCGACTACGCCGCCCTGGTGCTGGCGCAGGTCGGCTGGACCGCGCTATGCGAGCGCGAGCTGACGGCCGACGATTACGAAAATGAAGCCCTTCCCACGCTGATCGATGCCTCGTGCGCCGGCGGCGGCCTGCTGCTGGAAGCCGTGAACATTCTGACCGACCGCGCCCCGGGCGCCGCACGCGAGCGCTGGGGCTTTGAGGGCTGGCAGCTGCACGACGCCGCTCTGTGGGAGCAGCTGCTTGCCGAGGCGCGCGAGCGCGAGGCGGCAGCGCGCGAACGCCAGGCGCGCATCGTGGCCGCAGACATCGACCCCGCCGCTCGCAAGACCGCCGAGCGCATGGTCAGGAGCGCTGGCTACAAGCGTTTTGTCGACTTTTGCGCCGCCAAGCCCGCCACCGTGCTGGACCATGCGGGCGCCGTCGCCGGTGCCGCCGTGGTCGCAGACACCACCGAGACCCCGCTTTCGCTCATGCACGACGCCATGACGCTGGTCGGCGAGCTGCGCTGCGCGCCCGAGCTTTCCGCGGCGCCGGTCGCCGCGCTCACCCGCGATGGCCTTATGGCCCGCGCACTCCATGCCGAGCCCGCGCGCTCCATCGCCGTTATGCCCAATAACGAGGAGGCGGCTATTGAGGTTTGGCCCTCGCTCGACCACGGCGCCGCGACATTTGAAGCTGCGACCAGCGCAGATGCCGAGGAGCAGACCGCAGACGCTCAAGACGAAGCCGCCGCTTCCTCCATGCCCGAACCTGCCGCCACGCTCGACTTGGGCGACGGCAAGCCGCTGCCCGTGCTCATTCCCGAGTCCGAGCAGTTCGCCAACCGCCTGCGCAAGAATGCCCGTCTGCGCCGCAAGTGGGCCAAGCGCGAGGGCGTGAGTTGCTACCGTGTCTACGATGCCGACCTTCCCGACTACTCCGCCGCCATCGACCTGTACGAGGGCTGCCCGCAGACGCCGGGCCGCTGGCTCGTCATCGCCGAATACGCCGCGCCCAAGACCATCGATCCCGCGCTTGCCCAGGCCCGCATGCTCGACATCTTGGCCATCGCGCCGCGCATCCTAGATGTTCCCGCCGAGCATGTGCACGCCAAGGCCCGCATGCGTTCGCGCGGCGGCTCGCAGTACGGCAAGCAGGGCACCGGCAAGGGCGCATCGGGCGAGCGTGCCAACATCGCACGCCGTCGCCTGCCACTCATCGAAGAGGGCGGGCTCACCTTTGCCGTCAACTTTGACGACTACCTGGATGTGGGCATCTTCCTGGATCACCGCGTCACCCGCAACCTGGTGCGCGAGCACGCCAAACAGGCGCGCCGTTTCCTCAACCTGTTCGCCTACACCGGCACCGCCACCTGCTATGCGGCCGACGGCGGCGTCGAGGAAACCGTGACAGTCGACCTTTCCAACACCTACCTGGACTGGGCCGAGCGCAATATGCGCCAGAACGGCTTTGTTGGTCCGCAGCATCACTTTGTGCGCGACGACGTGCTTGCCTGGATTCGCGACCAGCGCCAGACGCGCAACCGCTGGGACCTGATTTTTGTCGACCCGCCCACGTTTTCGAACTCGTCCAAGATGGGCCGCCGTACCTGGGATGTCCAACGCGACCATGTTGAGCTTTTGGCCGGCGTATCGCGCCTGCTTGCACAGGGCGGACATGCCATCTTTAGCTGCAACCTGCGCGGCTTCCGCCCCGAGACGCGCAAGCTCGCCCACGCGGGCGTGGTGCTGGAAGACATTACGGCGCAGACCATCCCCGAGGATTTCGCGCGCAACCAGAAGGTGCACCACTGCTACATCGTGCGTCGCCTGCCCATCGAGGACGCCATGGCCGAGGTCGGCTTTAGCGCCGAGGAGATTGCCGAGCGTGTCGAGGAGCTGCGCAACCCCGAGGCCCGTAAGCCTCGTGCGGCAGTGCCTGGCCATGTGCACGCCGGCGACGGCAAGCCGCACGTCACCGGCAGCCCCTCCCCCGCCGGCAAGTCCAAAAAGAAGAAGTTCTACGCCAGCAAGCCCAAGGGCAAATAACAAAGTTGCGGTGGAATACGGACTGTTTTGCCTGGAATTAGGCAAATTTAGACCGTATTTCACCGCAACTCATATTGGGATGGTGGTTGGCGATCTAGCCTTGGGTGACCAATCGGTAACCGATACCCACATGCGTCTGGATATAGCGCGGGTGCGCGGGGTCGGACTCGATCTTCTTGCGCAGCGTGCCCATAAAGACACGCAGGCTCGCCAGGTCGCTCTTGGTTGCCGTGCCCCAAATCTCGTGCAGGATAAACTGGTGCGTCAGCACCTTGTCGGCGTTGTGCGCTAGCAGGCATAGCAATTTGTACTCAATCGGCGTCAGATGCAGCTCCTCGCCATCCATCGTGGCGATGCCGGCATCAAAATCGATATGCAGCTCACCGGCATCGAACGAGCCCTCAGAGGAAACACCGCCCGTTTGCGCATACGAAAGGCGTCTGAGCGTCGTGCGAATGCGCGCGAGCAGCTCCTCGACCGAAAACGGCTTGGTCAGGTAGTCGTCGGCGCCGGCATCGAGCGCACGAATCTTGTCCGCATCCTCGCTGCGCGCCGAGACCACGATGATCGGCATGCCCGACCATGCGCGCACCGACTCCACCACCTTGACGCCGTCCATATCGGGCAGACCCAGGTCGAGCAGCACAATGCTCGGTGCCTGCGATGAGGCGGCAGCGATGGCGGCATGGGCGGTCTCCACAGCCATATGGCGCAAGCCGTGCGTCTCGAGCGCGGCAACGATGAGGTTGCGGACAGCGGGGTCATCCTCAACAACCAAGATGAGCGGTTTTACGGCAGAGTTCGGCACGGCGCTACTCCTTATCAAACGAAACATCGGCGGCGGGAAGTTCAATCGTAAAGACCGAACCGTGCGGGTCCGCCGCGGCAACCTCTATGCTACCGCCATGTGCCAACGCAATGGAACGGCAGAGCGAAAGACCCAGGCCAACGCTGCGGTGGCTGTCGGCCAGACCATGGTTGGCGGTATAGAACGACTCGAAGATCCGCTCGCGATCCTCGGGTGCGATGCCCGGACCATCATCGGCCACCGAGCACGCCACGCGTCCATCGTCGACGCTAATCGAAATCATGATATGCGAGCCCGCGGGCGTATAGGTGATGGCGTTGTTCACCAGATTGACCACCAGCTGCACCATCAGGCGCGCATCGACGTTGACGAGCGCCGGCTCATCGCACGCCACCACCTTAAGGTCGTGCTCGCGCACGGCAGGGTTCACGTGGCGCAGCGCCTCCTCGACGATATCGTCCATGAGCTCGAGCGTGGTCGACAGGCGCATACCGCCACCCTCGAGCTTGGTGATGGCGAGCAGATTCTCGACGGTGGCGTTGAGCCACAGCGCATCCGAGCGAATGGATAGAAGCAGGCCGCGGCGCGTCTGGGCATCGAGCACCGCGGTGCCGGTCGAGCCCTGGTCGAGCAGCACGTCGGCATTGCCCGAAATACTGGTAAGCGGCGTGCGCAGGTCGTGCGAGATAGAGCGCAGCAGGTTGGCGCGCAGCTGTTCGTTTTTGGCAAGCACCGCCGCCTCCTCGCGGGCCTCCATGGCGCGGGCGCGATCGAGCGCCAGCTCGCCTTCGCTCACGATGGCATCGGCAAGTGTCCGCTCCTCATGCGTCAGCACGTCGGGCTCGGCAACGATAGCCAGCACGCCCACCACCGAGGCGGGGTCGCCCGAGCGCGCGAAGCCGTCGCCTGTGCGAACCGTCAGGTAGATGCCATAAAACGCCGAGCCGCCAAACGTGGCGTCGAGCGGCGTTCCCACATAGGCGGACGCCGAGAGCCGAGGCGGCATCTGCGGCGCCAGTTCGTGCACCGGTGCGGCATCGCCCACGGCCGTGTAAGTCGCACGCGGCAGCAGGTCATCGCCCTCGGCGTCGGCGCTGTACCACACGACCGGGCAGCCCGAAAGACGCGCCAGCTGCGTGGCCATGGCGTGAACGATCTGATGCTGATCGGCGCACCGCTGCAGCATGCGGTTGGTCTCGAGCACCATATGCGTGCGGCGGTCGCTGGCGGCAGCCTGTGCCAAGGCGCGGCGCAGGGCCAACGCAATCGAGCTCGACACAAGCGAGACCACGAACATGATGAAGAACATGCCGGGATAGCCGCGGTCGATAAGCGACAGCGAGTAGCGCGGGTCGACAAACAAGAAGTTGTAGAGCGCCACGGCGGCAGCCGAGCTCAGCAAGCAATACAGGCGACTCCAGGTAAAGAATGCGCACAGCTGAACGGCGAACACATAGACGATCATGATGCTCGGCGCGAGACCCGGATGGTCGAGCAGCGCGCCCACAATCGTCGCCGCGACCAGCAGCCCCACCGATACGCAGGCGTCATACAGAGGAGTGCGGCGCGTCAGCGTTGTGCGCCGCCACCAAAAGCTATCGGCAATATCGCCGTCCGTACGGACGTCCATCGGCGTCCCGCCCCTCTCTCAAAAACAAAAACCACCACAAAGGGGACAGGCACCTTTGTGGTGGTTTTCCCTCGTGGTGGTTCCAAGTGTATAGCCTTTACAGCCTGCGGTCGCTAGACAAACAGCACGTGCGCGAGCAGGGCACACATGCACACCGCTCCAAATACCAGTGCCACGATCGAGATCACGCGGTCGGCCATATCCATGTTGGCACGGTTCGTCAAAAACCGATCTTCGGCGGCGTCGGCGCGTGCCTCACGTACCAGCTCGGCAACCACCTCGCGGCCATCAAGCATCTTTGCATCCATGTTTGCCTCCCCGGTCTCAATCTTGTCCATCGAAAACCAACTCCATGCAACTGTCGGCGCCTACGGGCGCTCGTTGGGGGCCAGGCGCTGCATCTTGTTCACGGCTTTGAACTTGGTGAACAGCGGCACGTACTCAAAGCTCACGTTGGAGTTCTCCAGGCCGTACCAACGCGCGGGCGTGCCGGCGGCGCGGCGGATGATGTACTTGAGCGTGATGGCCGTACGCTCGCTCGGCTCCACATCGCTTTCGGGCGCCAGAAGCTTACGGATCAGGACGAACTTGAACGTGCCGATGTTACCCGGATCCTTGTAGACCGAGTAGTCATGCGTCTGCGGCGGCAGCTCGCCGGTGGCAGCCAGGTCCTGAACAACCTGACGCAGGTAGGCATTGACGCGCTGGTTGATCTTGTAGCCCAGGTACAGATGCACGCGGAACACATAGTCGGTGCCGAACGTCTCGACCGAATAGGCAAAGGTGTGCGGTTCGTCCATGGTCTCGACATTCACAAACCACCAGGCGCGGGCGCGCTTGGGATGCTTGTCCAAGATCGAATAGACGATATCGCGGTCGATGTAGTCGGTATGGGTGTCCTTGGTCAGGTACACGACGTTGTCGCTCATGCGCTCGTAACGGTCGTCGTCGCGCAGGCGCTTCAGCTGCGGCAGGTAGCTGCGCAGCGGCAGCAGCGTAAACTGGCGCTGCTCGACCGCCGTGCCGTTGTACCAGCACACCATAATGCCCATGATGAGTGCAGCCATGAGGATGGTGAAGTAGCCGCCGTGGAAGAACTTGGTGAGCGAGCTCACGAAGAAGAAGCCTTCGAGCAAAAGGAAGAAGGCCGCGAAGATCCACGGAGCAACCTTGAGCTTGCGCTCCTCGTGCAGGTAGAAGAAGAGCAGCAACGTGGTGCACATCATAGTCAGCGTGATGGCAAGGCCGTAGGCGGCTTCCATATGCGCCGAGTTCTGGAACAGCAGCACCACGATGACGCAGCCGACAAGCATGACGTTGTTGACCATGGGGATGTAGAGCTGGCCCTTGGTCTCGGCAGGGTAGAAGACCTGCATGTGCGGCATGAGGTCCAGACGGCTGGCCTCGGACACCAGCGAGAATGCGCCGGTGATGAGCGCCTGCGAGGCAATGATGGCCGCGACGGTGGAAAGACCGACGGCAAACGGGCGCAGGCCCGGGGCGAGCATCTGGTAGAACGGGTTGAGATCGGCAATGCCCATGAGCTCGGGGTTGGCGGCGTTGTTCATAAGCCAAGCGCCCTGGCCCATATAGGAAAGCAGCAGGCAGCACTTAACGAACGGCCAGGTAGCGTAGATGTTGCCGCGGCCGACGTGGCCCATGTCGGAGTAGAGCGCCTCGGCACCGGTGGTGGCGAGGAAGCAGCTGCCCAGAATCATGATGCCCGCGTGGTTGTTGGGGCTCAGCAAAAAGGCGATGCCGCGAACCGGGTTGAGACACAGCAGCACGGCGGGGTGCTGGAAGACAAAGAACAGACCCGTGCCGCCCAGGAACAAGAACCACAGCGTCATGATGGGGCCAAAGGCGTGACCGATCTTGGCCGTACCGATGCGCTGTACCAAGAAGAGCACGATGATGATGGCGAGCGTAATGGCGACGACGCGACCCTGGTCATCGCCCAGCACGGCATGGACCGCCGGGATGGTGCGCAGGCCCTCGATGGCCGTGGTAACGGTAACGGCAGGTGTCAGGATGCCGTCGGCGAGCAGCGCGGCGCCACCCAGCATGGCGGGGATGATAAGCCACTTGCCGCAGCGCTTGACCAGACTGTACAGGGCAAAGATGCCGCCCTCACCATGGTTATCGGCGCGCAGCGAGATGAGCACATACTTGATGGTGGTCAGCAGCGTGACCGTCCACACGACAAGGGAGAGCGCGCCAAGCACGAACTCCTCCGTCACACTTCCGATGCCGCCGTTGCCGGCAACGAGCGCCTTGGTTACATACATAGGGCTGGTGCCGATATCGCCGTACACCACGCCCAGCGTGACGAGCATCGCCGAGATGCTCACAGGAATCGCAGCGTGCGAGGCTGCCTCCTTGGCCTTTTGTTCCATAAGCCGGTTTCCTCCCAACTTTAATGTTCGAAGGGATTATAGGTAATCGACCTGCGCTTGCACGGCACCGTTTTCCCAGCTAGATAAACATTTATACGGCCTTTAGGCCACTACGGCGATATGGAATGCAACAAAGGGACTGTCCCTTTGCCTCATCTGTCGTTTTCCGAGCCAGTTTTTGAACCACCACTCCATGGAGCGGCTCATCTCGGCCATAAAGGGACTAGTGTGTTTGCGGGTGTAGATATCCACCACGCGCTCGCCCACCTCGCGGGCATGCGGGCGAAACATCGCGTCCATCTCGGCCACCTGCGCGTCCATGGTCGCAGCATCGGCGCGGCAGTAGCGCTCCTCGTGCACCAGGTTCACCACGGGATGCGCAATAGCCGGGCGCTCCTTGCGGGGCGTGCCGATGATGAGCATCGACAGCGGCATGGTATACGGAGGCAGATCCAGCAGCTCGGCCACTTCCTCGGCATTCTCGACGATATCACCGATATAGCAGCTCCCCAAGCCCAGAGCCTCGGCGGCAACCACGGCGTTTTGCGCGGCGATCACGGCGTCCTGGGCCGCGATGGCAAAGTCGCCCAAACCCGGCGCGCGGCGGGGCGCCTTGCCCGTACGCTCGACAAACTCGGGCTCAAAGCAGCCCACGTGCTCAAACAGATCGATCCACTTGGCATAATCGACCACAAAAATGAGTGCCCAGGGCGCCTTGGCGATCATGGGCTGGTGGTCGCACAGGTCGGCCAGATGGTCCAGCGTAGCCTGTTCGCGGATGCTCACGATGGAATACATCATCATGGCGCCTGCCGACGGCGCACGGCTCGCCGCGTGCAGAATCGCTGCCCGCTGCTCGTCGGTCACCGCCACGGGGCGACCGTCGTCATCGCGCGCGAAGGCACGCGTAGACGAGCGATGCTCCAAGATGTCCAGCACCGCATTGCCCGTAGTCTCGACCGGATAACCGTTCGTATCCACGCCCGCAGCTCCGCCGCAGTACTCGGCACCCGTCATACAAACCTGCTCGCCCATAGCTCTATCCTCGCCAATTCTTTAAGAAGCCTTTACGTTTCCGTGTAATTCCCGTCCATTATCGCGCAGGTCGCCACTACATTGCGCCACACCGCCACACGTGCGCGTTAATATGGCTGGTTGTTGTGCGCAGCCACCAATTGCAGCGCATATCTTGGTAACAATCGGGTAAACCCCCGCTTTCGTACGTTTTAGTTTGTGAGGAGTCTCAGCATGTTCGCTGCCGCCATCTCGCTCGTCGGTCTTGCGGCGACCGTCTACCTTGTCTTGCGCGAGGCCAAGGCCATTCGCGCTCAGTCGGGCACCGTTGCCAAAAGCGCTCTTGGGTGGAGCGTCGCCTTCGGCCTGTTCCAGGTCTTTTTGACCATTTGGGGCGCCATTGGCCTCGTCGCGCAAAACGAGCCGCTCGCCTTTGTGATGCTCATCCTGACCAACGCCATCCTCACCGGCTGCGCTTGGGCCAGCATCGCACGCGACCGCATCGCCCCGCGCGTCTTTGCGTTCGCCGCGCCCGACGCCCCCGCTCCCACCGGCAAGCTCGCCCGTCTGCGCGGCGCCTTTGTGGGCAAGCCACTCGTCGCCGCCGTGCTGTGCCTGCTGCTCGCCGGCGTCTTTGCGCTGTTGGGCATGGAGGTCTCGTCCAACCACGACTTTACCTGGGTCTACCCCCTGTGCATCCTGCTCGAGTGGGCCATCATCACCACGCTCATGGTCGGCCTGTTCTTCCTGTTCCAGCGCCACGGCGCAGCTCCCGCGGTCCTGGCCTTTGCCCTCTTTGTCCTGGGCATTGCCGAGTTCTTCGTCATCACGTTTAAATCCATGCCCATCCAGCCGGGCGACCTTTCGGCCATTTCCACCGCCGCTGCGGTCGCCGGCACCGGCTACACCTTCTCGATCTCGCTGTTCTGCGTGCTATCCATGGGCTTTACCGCCATCGCCATGCTGCTATGCGAGTACGCCGGCCTGGTGGCACCGCACCGTCAGAAGGGTGCCGCCAACGCCAAGCGCATGCTGCTCACCAACCTGCTCGTCGCCGTGCTGTGCCTAGGTGGCGTGACCGCGCATGTCACGCTCATCGACTACTACAACACTCTCGGCATCACCGTCTACACCTGGCGCCCGCTCGAGAGCTACTGGCGCGAGGGCTATCTGCCTGCCTTTATTAGCGCAGCGCAGTCTATCAAGCCGCCCAAACCCGCCGACTACTCCGTCGACGATGCCAAGGCCACGCTCAAAAAGTACGCCAAGGCCTACGACAAGTCCGATGCCGCCAAGAGTGATGAGCGCGCCGCCGCAAAGGAGCAATTCGACAGCGAGAAGCCCACGGTCATCGCCATCATGAACGAGACCTTCTCGGATCTGTCGATCTACCAGAACATGCGCGCCGGCTACGAGGGCCCGCAGTACTTTAAGAACCTGTCCAACTGCCTCAGCCGCGGCAAGCTCTACGTGAGCGCCTACGGCGGCGGTACCGCCAATACCGAGTTTGAGTTTATGACCGGCAACTCCATGGCCAACCTGGGCTCGGGCGTGTACCCCTACACCATCTACAACATGGAAACGACCGGGAATCTGGCAGAGCAGTTCAAGTCGCTCGGATATTCCACCACGGCCATGCACCCCAACCACGCGACCAACTGGAACCGCGAGAACGTCTACAAGGACTTTGGCTTTGACCAGTTCCTGTCCATCAACGATTTCCAGGGAGCCGACACCCTGCGCGGCATGGTGACCGACCAGGCTACCTACGACAAGATTCTTGAGCTGCTCGACCAGAACGCCGATCCGCAGTTTATCTTCGACGTGACCATGCAGAACCACTCGGGCTACGATACGGGCCTGCTGCCGGTCGACAAGCAGATGCACCTGAACATCGACACGACCGACCTGGACGCCAAGACCGTCGAGGACGGCACGCTATCCGATGTCGATGAGTACGTCTCGTGCATCGAGCAGTCCGACCAGGCGCTGCGCTACTTCCTCAACGCCCTGAGCAAGCTCGACCGCAAGGTGGTCGTGGTGTTCTGGGGCGATCACCAGCCGTTCTTCCCGTCCAAGTTCAACGACAAGTGGTTTACCGACGAGGACGACGCCACGCATCAAGAGCGCCTGTGGCAGACCGACTACATCATTTGGGCCAACTACGACGTTGCCGGCTGCGACCAGACGAGCAAGGTCGACGACCTGTCCACCAACTACCTGTCCACCCAGCTTATGCAGCTGATCGGCGCGCCGCTGACCGACTACCAGAAGGCGCACATGACGCTGCGCGAGTCGCTGCCCGCTATCAACTCCGTGGGCTACGAGGACGCCAACCTGCGCTGGGCGCTCTCCTCCAACGTCACCGGTGACGACGCCGCTGCCGCAGCCGCAACCAAGGCGCGCGAGGATTACGCCAAGATGCAGTACTACGAGATGTTCCGCGACGGCAAGAACGTGTACACCGAGCACTTCCAGACCGAGGCCAACGAGACCGACCCCAACCTGGCGCCGGGCACGACCAAGATCAAGTAACGGGTCACTCATAACTGAAACGTCTGTCCGGGCGGAGGCATATAAGGTTCCCTGCTCGGACAGACGCCTTGTTGTTGGGACACGGCTTGTCATAGGGGTATCCGCTGAACATATATAAGTCGAAGGCCACGTCTTGTGGCCTTCTTTGTATCCGGAAACCGTGTCCCAGAATTCACGTCCGGAACGGGATGCAGTTTCCGCTTACGGCCCCGTTGGGAAACTGCATCCCACTCCGGGCTCAAATTGTGGGCCATCGTTTCCACCAGAGCCCTCAACCGGAAACTGCGTCCCACTCCAAAGGCAAATTCTGGGACGCACTTTCCGAAACCCCATCCATCCGGAAAGCCCGTCCCACTCTGAATACATCCAGCGAACGCATGCGAGTGTGCCGTCCAGGACGGTCTCGTCATCGGGGTAATGGAAAATGTCACCCCAAACGCCTGCCACGGTTGCGCCTACAAGTGTCAAGAAAAAAGCCTCGAGAACTTCGAGGCTTTCACATTTGTATTGTTTTGCACGAAGGATCGCGAGCGACGCTCTACTCCCCCAGCACGGCCTTTTTGGCGGCTGCAGCCATGTTGTCCAGATCTTCCTTGGTGGGGTGATCCTTTGCGGCGACCCAGTTATCGAGCAGCATCTTAAAGCGGACATTGTCGGGATCTTGCTCGAGCATGGCCTCGTAGCGCTGCTTGACCGCGGGACCCATCTTGCCCTGGCACATTGCCCAACCCACAAGCTCGGCATCCTCGGCCAAATTGGAGGTCACGCGATTGATAATCTGCTGATAATAGCTCTGGTCGGCGCCAAAACCGCAGGTACCAAAGAGGAAAACGCGCTTGCCGTGCAGAGCGGAGAGCAGCGCGGCAACCGAAGGCGTGCACGCGCCCTTGTCGCACCAAAAACCGACGAGCACCGTGTCGGCCGCGCAGGCGCCCTGCGCCTCGAGCGCAACCTGATCTGCATCCGCATCGTCGCTCAACGCCGCGGCATGGACAAACTCAACGCCCGCAGCCTGCAGAGCGCGCTTGATCGCGCCCGAAACCATCCTGGTATTACCGCTCTTGCTGTTAACCACCAAAGAGCACGTCATAGTCACGTTGCCTCGTTTCCCCCAAAACTAAAGCCACTAATGCAATTTATTAGATGAATATCTTAGTACTAACGTGACAGATGTAAACCACCGTCTGTCGATTGATTAATTTGCCCCACGGGCTTGCTCACTGGGCGAATTGGCTGCGGTAGAGTTCGGCGTAGAAGCCGTCTGCCGCCAGCAGCTCGTCGTGTGTGCCACGCTCGATAATCCGACCGTCGCGCATGACCAGAATGCAGTCGGCGTTTCGAATCGTCGACAGGCGGTGCGCCACCACAAAGCTCGTACGACCGGCCATAAGCTCGTCGAATGCCGCCTGCACCTGCAGCTCGGTGCGTGTGTCGATACTCGAGGTCGCCTCGTCCAGCAGCAGAATCGCCGGGTCGGTGAGCATGACGCGTGCGATGCACAGCAGCTGCTTTTGGCCCTGGCTAAACGTGCCGCCATCCTCGCCAATCACAGTGTCGTAGCCGCCTGGCAGCTGCACGATAAACTTGTGCGCATGCGCGCGCTTGGCCGCCTCGATAACCTGTTCACGCGTGGCATCGGGACAACCGTAGGCGATGTTTTCGGCCACGGTGCCCTCGAACAGCCACGTATCCTGCAGCACCATGCCAAAAGCGCGACGCAGGCTTGCGCGCGTGTAGTCACGCGAAGACCTGCCATCGACCATGATGCGTCCGGTATCGATATCGTAAAAGCGCAGCAGCAGGTTGATGAGCGTCGTCTTGCCGCAGCCCGTGGGGCCGACGAGGGCAAAGCGCATGCCGGGCTTGGCCTCGATGCAAATATCCTGCAGTAGCTTGCGGTCGGGCACGTAGCTAAAGTCCACATGCTCAAAGGTCACCTCACCCTGCGGGGCGGCAAGTTCCACGGCATCCGCCGCATCGGGCTCCTGCTCGCGTGCATCGAGCAGTGCAAACATGCGGCGCGCCGAGGCGTACGCGGTCTGAATCTGCGTAATGACGTTGGTGACCTCGTTGAACGGCTTGGTGTACTGGTTGGCGTAGGACAGGAAAATCTGCACGCCGCCCACCGTGAGCGCAGCGGGCACGCCCGTGATCACGCCCACGCAGCCGATCACGGCGACCACGGCATAGATGATGTTGTTGATAAAGCGCGTACCGGGGTTTGAGAGCGAGCCCATAAACTGTGCACGCTCACCTGCCGTATAGAGCTCGGCGTTGAGCGCGTCAAAGCGCGCTTGGGCGTTCGGGCCGTAGGCAAACGCATCAACCAGCTTTTGCTCGCCCACATACTCCTCGATATGACCACCGAGCTGCCCTTGAATTCGCTGCTGTGCCGTAAAGCTCTTGTTGGAGAGCTTGGCGATGGCGCCGGCTGCAAAAATGGAAAGCGGCGTGACGAGCACCACCACGAGCGTCATGGTCAGGTTAATGGAGAGCATAAACGCGAGCGTGCCAACGATGGTGATGACGCCGGTGAAAAGCTGGGTAAAGCCCTGCAGCAGACCGTCGCCCACCTGGTCGACATCGTTGACCACGCGGCTCATGAGGTCGCCGTGGGCGTGGCTGTCGATAAAGCTGAGCGGCATGCGGCTGAGCTTGTCGCTCGCCTCCACGCGCATGTCGCGCACCGTCTCGTAGGACAGGCGGTTGACGCAGTAGCCCTGCAGCCACTGGAAAGCCGCAGCACCTACGACGACAATCGCGAGTTTGGTAACGAGCGGCAGCAGTGCGTCAAAGTCCACCTGCCCGGCGGCGACGATCAGGTCGATGCCCTCGCCGATAAGGATAGGCGTGTAGAGCTGCAAAATCACGGAGATGGCGGCACTCACAAACGACGCTACAAACGAAATGCGGTGCGGACGGACGTAATCCATCAGGCGGCGAGTCACCGCACCCACGGGATAGCGCTCGGGATCGCCGGGCTGGCGCGGGCCGTCGCCCATGTCGTTGAGGTTATCGTTGCCGGACACGTTGGCCGTCATCGTGGCGACCGAACCGGAAGAAGTATACGGATTCATTTAGCAGCCCTCCTTTGCGCAGACGGATGCGGAGGCGATCGGGGCGCCTGGAGCGGGCGCGGAACTTGGGGCCAGCGCGGGCGCTGCGCTCCCCCGCTGGCCCTCGAGCTCCTCGCGGCGAAGCTGCGACTGGCAGATCTCGCGGTAGAGCCGGCAGGTCGCGTAGAGCTCGTCATGCGTGCCCAGGCCCGCGACCGAGCCGTGATCGAGCACGCAGATCATATCGGCGTCGCGCACGGTCGAGACGCGCTGGCTCACGATGACGGTCGTCAGCGGCAGCCCGCCCTCGGCGGCACCGCGCACGCTGCGCTCGCGAATGGCATGGCGAAGCGCCGCGTCGGTCTTAAAGTCGAGCGCCGAGGCGGAGTCGTCCATGATTAGGACCTGCGGAGAGCCCACCAGGGCACGTGCGATGGTCAGGCGCTGACGCTGGCCACCGCTGAAGTTCTTGCCGCCGGCCTCGACCGGGGCGTCGAGCCCCTGCGGCTTGTTGCGCACGAACTCGCTCGCCTGCGCCATGTCGAGTGCCGCCCAGAGTTCCTCGTCGGTCGCCGACTCGTCACGCCAGGTCAGGTTGCTACGGATGGTGCCACTCGCCAGCGACGCGCGCTGTGGGACGGTCGCGACCACACGGCGCAGCTGGTCGAGCGGCCAGGCGCGCACGTCGGCGCCCATCACGCTCACGCTGCCGGTGCTCGCATCGTACAGGCGCGGGATAAGCGAGACGAGCGTGGACTTGCCGCTACCCGTGCCACCAATAATGCCGAGCGTTTTGCCCAGCGGCAGTTCCAGGGTCACATCGCTCACGGCATTTGCCGCGCCCGCGCCAAACGAAAAGCTCGCATGGCTCAAGCTCAGCGCGGGAACTGGAGCGACATTGCCCGGCTCGGGCAGCGCGACCGGCTCGTTGTCCTCGTCGGTGATGCTCGGCACGCAATTGAGCACTTCGTTGATACGCGACGCACTGGCGCTCGCCTTGGTAAAGACCACGACCAGGTTGGCGACGTACACGATGGAGGTCAGGGTCTGCGTCATGTAGTTGACGAACGCCATGACCTGGCCCTGCGTAAGCTCACCCACGTTGACCTGGATGCCGCCCACCCACAGGATGGCGCACACGCCCAGGTTCATCACCAAAAACGTGACGGGGTTGAGAATCGACGAAAGCTTGCCCACCGCGATGGCAGTATTGGCCTGGTCGTCGGCGGCCTGGGCAAAGCGCTCGCGCTCGTGATCTTCGCGTACAAAGGCGCGAACCACGCGGGCGCCCGAAAGCCCCTCGCGGCAAATGAGCGCGATGCGGTCGAGCTTTGCCTGCAGCTGTCTGTAATACGGAATGCAGCGCGCCATGACAAACCAGAACACCAGGCCAATGGCGGGCGTGCAGATCAAAAAGATGATGCCGAGCTTAAGGTCGATGGCAAGGGCCGCGCACATGGAGCCCACCGCCAGGAAGGGCCAGCGGATGAGCATGCGTACGCCCAGCGCCACGGCCAGCTGCACCTGATTGACGTCGTTGGTAATGCGCGTGATGAGCGACGGCGTGCCAAAGCGGTCGAGCTCGGCATAGCTCAGTTTGTTGATGTGCTCGTAGAGCGCGCCGCGGATATCGGTACCCATGCCCTGCGAGGTGAGCGCCGCCATCTTTTGGCAAACAAGCGTAAACGAGATGCCGATTACAGCCATGGCGCCAAGTACCATGCCGTAGTGGACGACGGCGTTGACATCGTGCGCGCCGATGCCCTTATCGATCATCTGCGCAATCACCAGCGGCGTAAGCAGGTCAAAGATCACTTCGATCAGCTTGCACGCAGGGCCAATCACCATATAGCGGCGAAACTTGCCACCAAAACGCCTGAGCAGCTCAATCATGTATAGGCGCTCCCTATCATCATCCACATTCAATTCGAACCATGATAGTACCGCCACCCCAAAAGAAGCGTAAACAACTCGTCATTTCTAACGGGATTCAGTTTTCAGAGGGGTATACGCGCACACCCAGCCAGTGTCGGGTCAACTAGCATGGTATATTTACATTAGTGCTACCAAGTGAGTCGCCGACCCTTGAAATGAGGTGCCGAGATGAACGACATTCTCGCAAGAAGAGCAAGACGAGCAACTGTGGTCATCGCCCTTTCCGCGGCACTTGTCGCGGGAATCGCCCCCGTAACGGCAATCGCGGCAGAAACCAGTTCCCCCACCGGTGCAGTTACCTTGCAGACGGAAGACGCGGCCGCCGCAAAAGAAAAAGCGTATGCAGCCATGCAGGAAGCGCTCAAAAACCTCGAGGCCGCAAAAGACGCCGCAAGTCCCGAGAAAGTTGCGAAAATCGATGATGACATTGCCGCTTTTCAAGAGATCTACGACATGGTGGTGACGGAAGCCGCCAAACGGAGGGAACCCCTTCCCGCCATGCAAGTGAACGTCGATGCAGCCCAAGCCAAATACGATGAGGCCCACAACCGGACAAGCGGCCTTCAGGCAGAATTAGATAAGGCACTTGAAGCACTCGGCGGCGAGGAGCCCAGCACAGCTATTAAGGAGCATATTAAGCAGTTGCGCAGGGAGATCATGACGGCACAAAGGCGAGAAGAATCTTGTGAAGATGATCTTCACCACTACCAACGCCGGCTCGAAAGCCAGGAAAAACAGGTTCAGCATTTCGAAAGTGAGGCAGAGGAAGCTAAAGCCCACATCGACGAGGACATAGCCAAGCGAAATGCGCTCCTCGGCGATTTGGAAAAGGCGCAAGCGGCCTATGACGACGCCTGCAAAGCATACGAAGAGGCAAAGGCCGCGGCAGACAAGGCCACCTCGCCCGAGATAACGAAACCCGCCGAGACAGTGCCTCCCTCCGGCTCAACGCAACCCGCCGAGGCGACACCGCCCGTTGCCTCACCTGCAACCGGCAAAGACGCCCTACCAAGCTCCACCAAGCAGGCGAACTCGAGCAGCAGCAAGCAAGCGAATACGACCGCCGGCAAGCTCGCGAACACGGGCGACACAGCACCGAGCGCAATCGCACTCGCAGCAGTCGCCGCCGCAGGACTCGGAATAACCGCCACGGCCACACGCCGCCTCAAGAACTCAAAATAGCCGCCAGCGGTTATTGCCTTCGCCAATCCACGAGCCCAGAGAGAAAAGAGGCCCGTTTCCCCAACCCAGGGAAACGGGCCTCTTTAACTGCAAAAATTCAAGCAACAGCACCGCCGCCTCTTGAACCATGTAGCCATCAATGCCCAGACAACACCAGCAAGCCGCATTCCACAAGGGATAGATTAAATTAGATAAACGCGCCTTTACGGGTGATTTTCGGACGACGGGGCCCGGCCGGCGGCGAGGTGTTTGGTAGTCGAGCGATCCCGCAGGCGAAGCCGAGGACCAGCGAGACACCAAATACCTCGCCGTCGGCCGGGCCATGTCGCGGCACCAAAAAACGCCCGTGCGCTCGATGGATTCGGATGCCCGACAGAGGCTCCTTATGGCTGCTTCCTTCCGGACCTGACCAGATTCGGAACATGTCGTCATCCGAACCCATCGAACGCGCTAGGCGCTCGGTATATCTTACCCGCTCCCGCCCGCCACGGCAAGTGGGGCGAACCCATCGGATGGATTCGCCCCACTCGTGCACATCGCTAGCGGCGCCTACGGTACAGGACCGCGCCGCCCGCTGCGGCCAGCGCGCCGATGCCGGCCATGGCCGCGAGCGCCTCGACCGGCAGGCTGCGGTCGCCGGTGTCGGGCATGCCGCCCTTGGAGCCGTCGCCGCTAGAGCCGCTGCCGGAGCCGTTATCTGAGCCGCCGCCCGAGCCACCGCCCGAGCCACCGCCCGGCGTACCGGGGTTCTCGGGGGTGCCGGGGGTCCCGGGCTCCTCGGCGTAGCTGTTGGTAAAGACTGGCGGCACGTTGGCGTCGCCCTCGTAGGAGACCTTCGCCGACAGGTAGCCCGTCTTGGTGCCGTCGGCCGCCTCGTCGCTCACCGTGACGACGATCTTGTGCACCGCCTTGTCGTAGGTCACGTGCGCCTGGCCGTCGTCGACCTCGCTCACCGTGAAGGTGTAGGTGCCGGCCTGCTTGAACGTCAGCGCATCGAACGTGACGCCGCCGTCCGCGGCGTTCTTGGCGGTCGACATGACCTTGCCGTCCCGGCTCTTGAACTCAAAGCTAAACTGGCCCGCCTTGAGCTCGGCGCCCTTGAGCACCTTGGCGGCGCCCAGCTTGAGGGTGACGGGTGCGGCCTTGTAGCCGTTGGTGAAGGTCACCGAGGTGTCGTTCGCGGCATTGCCCTCGGCATCCATGAGCTCGTGCTTGACGGCGAGCGTGCCGTTACCGGCATCGGTGACCGTCGTGCGCACGCGGTACGTCGTCTTGTCGTACGTCACGCCGCCCGCCGTGCCGGCGACCTCGCGCAGCTCGTAGCTGTGCGTGCCAGGCGCGGTGTAGGTGACGGGGCTGAGCGCGACCGTGCCGTCGGCGGCGTTCTTGCCCGTCGCCGCAACGCTCTCGCTGCCGTCGGCGGCAATCTCGACCAGTTGGAACTCGAACTCGCCCTCGGCCAGGTCACGGCCCTTAAGCTTCTTGCTCACCTTGATCTGGTCGGTGACGGAGCTCGGCGTCGGGTTCACGACGTAGGTGTTGGTGAACTCGAACGCGCCCTTGCCCTCGGGCGTGCCTTCTGCGGGCAGGACCTCCGCGGCGAGCGTGCCCGCGTTGGTGTTCTCGACCACCTTGACCGTGAAGGTCCTGATCGCCGTCGCGTCATTGACCACGCCGTCGACCGAGCCGGACTCGCTCACCCGATAGGCGAACGTCTTGGTGCGCAGGCCGTCGCCGTCGTTCTCGGCGTCGTCGAGGTCGCTCGGCTGCTTAAACGTGATGTGGCCCAGCTCGACGTTGCCGGCGGCGTCGTTGGTCGCCTCGGTCACTGTCTTGCCCGAAGCGTCAACCGGTGCGGGCGCGCCGTCCAGCGGCTCAATCTTAAAGGTGTACTTGCCCGCGATGTCGGCCTGCGCCAGGCCGAGTCCGGCCTGGCTAAGCGCCAGCGTCTTGGTGCCCGCGAGGTCGACCGTCGCCTCGTCGGCGCTATAGCCGTTCACGAACGACAGCGTGCCGTCGGAGCCCTCGGGATAGACCACGGCAGTGTCCAGCCCGCCCTTGCCGTTATCGGTCACCTTGACCGTGATGTCGAAGCTCGAGGCGGTCGCCGTCACGCCCGCGGGCAGCCGGTCCGTGCCGTCCTCGGATACGGTATAGGGAATGACCCATGAGCCGTCGGCGGCCCTGGTGGCGATGCCGCCCGCCACCATCCGCTCGAGAGCGTCGGTGGTGTAGGCAATGGGCGAGAACGCAAGTCCCGCGGCCTCGCCGTCGCCGAAAGCCTGGTTGGACGCGGTCGCGACCACGTCGCCCTGGGCATTGCGGACGGAGAACGAGAACTCGCCCGCCGCCGCGGCGCGGCCCGTCAGCGTCTTGGTGGCGTTAATTGCCACGTTGCCCTCGCCGCCGAGCGTTCCGGTGGCCTCGTAGGAGTTCTCGAACGCGACCGTCACGGGCGCGGGCGCCGCAGTGGCGTCATCTGCTGTGGAGACCTCGCCGCGGGCGACCTCGACACCGTCCTTGGCAACTGTGGTCGTGACCGTGAGCTTGCCCGTCGCGGCGTCGTATCCGGGCGCGATGGTCACCGTGCGCGGCGCGGTGTCGTTGGTGTAGGCCTCGCCGCCGAGCTTGGTCTCGGTGACGGTGAAGCTGTAGGTCTTGCCCGCGTCGGCGTCGGTGAACTTCACGTCGCTCTCCGCGGCACCGCCGATGAGGTCGACCAGGTCGGCCTTCCCATCGTCAGCCGCGGCCACGGCGTAGGCGTCCTTGCCGGTCTTGAGGCCGAGCTTGGCGGCCGTCTCGGCGTCGGCGGTCACGGTGAAGGCGAACTGCCCCGCCTCCATGGCGCGGCCGGAGAGCGTCTTGGACAGGCGCACGCCCGCGCGGGCCGAGTAGTCGAGCTCGGTCGTGTAGGTGTTGACGAAGTCGCCGCCGCTCACCTCCGCGATCGCGGGCGTCGTGGCCGTGAGGTTGCCGGAGCCGTCGTCGATCACGGTCACCGTCATCATAGCGACGTGGCCGTCGTAGGCCACACCGGCGATGGCAGAGCCGTCATCGGGCCTGACCTCGCGCACCGTGTAAGTGAAGGTCTTGGCGCGCACGCGCTTGCCACCAACCTCGGCGAACTCGGCATCCTTGATGTCATCGAGCGTGTAGCGGATGGAGCCGAAGTCGAAGGCGACCCTATCGCCCGCCTTGGTGCCGGCGGCCGTCACGCTGACGGTCTTGGAGCCGTCGGCGGAGCCCTCGGGCATGGGAGCGCCGTCCTCGCCTGTGAGCGCGAACTGGAAGCTATCGCCCTCCGCCCAGTCGCGGCCCTCGAGCGTCTTGGTGAAGAGCCCCGCGGTGGAGACGTCTCTGCCCTCGGTGACCGTTCCGTACGTGTTGGTGAACGCGACGGTCGCGCCGTCCTCGGTCACGGCGCCTTCGGCCTTGGAGCCGTCAGCCCCGTTAACAGCAGTCGTGTAGCCCTCGGCAGCGTCCTCGGTCACGGTGTAGCGCGCGCCCACGGGCAGGCCGGCGACGGTCTTCTCCTCGCCGTCCTTAAGCGTGAAGTTCGCCTTGCCGTCCGCGAACGTCACGGCGTGCTCGCCCTTGCCGAAGGTGCCGGAGACGGGCTCGCCGTCCCCGTCGGCCAGCGCGACCGTAAAGCCGAACTCGCGCCGGCTGTCGCCGCCGACGACCGTCTTCTTGACGGTGAGGCTGCCGGTCTTGGCGGTGTTGGTAAAGATCGCCGCCTCGACCGTGCGCTCAACAGCGTCGCCCGCATCGTCGGTCAGCTGTGTAATCTTGGTCATGGCAGGCAGCTTGCCGGCGCCATCGTCGGTCACCGTGACGGTGGCACGATAGGTGGCCTTCGAGAAGATGAGCGACGTCTCGTCACCCGGCTGCTCGGCGATCACATAGGTATAGGTACCGGGCTTGGTGTACTCGATGGTACCGAAGTTACCAACCTGGGCATCCTTGTGCAGCTCAATCGCCGACACGCCGTCCTTGGCGCCCTTGGGCATCGGTGCCTCGCCCTGGGCAGTCAGCGTCATGGTAAAGACATCCGACGTCGTCCAGTTGCGTCCGGAGATCTTCTTTTGCACCTTAAAGGCGTTTTCCACCTTTGTGGACTCCACGCTGTAGACGTTGGTGAAGCCCACCTGCGTCGCCTGTCCGACGGTACCTTTCTGGGGATTCGCCTTATCGACAACCGCAAAGCCGTCCTCGCTCGTCATGAGCTCACCCTTGGAGTCGAGCTCCTGCACCTCGTAGTGCGTACCCGTGGGCAAGGTAACCGTGACGGAGCCGCCGGCCTTAAGCGTGATTGTGTCACCGCTCTTGATCTGTCCGCTTACATAAGTGCCATTGGTGCCGTCGGGGCGACCGGCGAACGCAAAGGCGCCGGCCAGAGGCGTTGTGCCATCGGCCTGGTAGAGCAGCACCTTAAAGGTAAATGCCTTGTTGGGAGCGGTGATGCCTTCGGTGGCCGTGACCGTCTTGCTCAACGTCAGGCGCCCGTCAGAAACCTGATCGGTAGTGGTGTTGGTCTTGACGGCAGGGTTGTTGCCGACCGCCACCGACGCCTGGTTGGAAATATTGCCCGAAGCGCCACCGCTCTTAAACGCGTCCTCGGTCACGCGGACCTTAAACTGAACCGTGCCCTCCTTGCCGGCGGGAACGTCCTTCAATGTCCAGGTGAGGTTGCCGTCATTGTCCTTGGAGCCGGCATCCTTATAGTCGCCGGTGAACTCCACGAACTCGGTTCCCGCGGGAACGGCATCGGTGATCACCACCGTGGCAGACGCGCCCTCGGTGTTCTTGTAGCCGATGGTGTAGGTGAGTTCGTCGCCCAGCGCCACACCCGACCCCGTCGAATCCTGAGCATCGCTCTCGGACTTCTTTGGCACGTAATTGGTCGTGGTGCCGGTATAGCTCTTGTTGCCAACCGTTACGGTAGCTTTGTTCTCAACGGTGCCGACCGCACCCTGGACGTCCTTCACAGCGTCCTCGGTAATCTTTACGCGCACGCGCACCGAACCGTGGCTGCCCGCGGGTTGCTTACCCAGGTCCCAGGTGAGCAACTGACCGCTCGCAGCGCCCTTATCGGCAAACTCGCCCTCAAAGGCCTCGAACACAACGCCCGTGGGCAGCTCGTCGGTCACGGTCACGTTGGCCGAAACCAGATTGCCGGCGGCATCGGCCTCGGTATTGGCCCAGTTGATGGTATAGACGTAGGAGTCGCCCACAGAAAGCAACTGCCCGTCGATGTCCACATCGGGCTTCGCGACCGTGCCAATCGTCTTGACCTTATCACGCGTGTTGTGGAAGACAATCTTACCCTTCTCGGTACCATCGCGATAGGTCACCTTGGACGTCAGATTGCCGTCGTTGTGGTCGGTCACCTCGAGCAGCACTCGGCACGCCGCAGACGTATCCACGGGACGCACGCCCTCGGGCAGGTTGGCCATGCGCTCCTTTGCCACCAGGTTAAAGCTGTAGGTGGTGGTGTGGTCGGCATTGTGACGTTTGGTGGCAATGCCATCGTTGACGGCGCCGGCAAGGTCAATCGTCTGCTCATGAGTTCCGCTGGTAGCATCGCCAAGCTTAAAGTTAACCTTACCAAAGTCGACCGTAGCGGTACCGTCCTCGTCCGCCTGAGTCGTGCCCTCATCCATCTTTTCGAGCGAGCCGTCGGCCTTCTCGGCATACAGGTCAAACGTATACTGGCCAGCCTCGATCTTGTCGCCGGAATCCATTACCTTCTCGGCAGTAAGACCGTCGAATGTTCCGGTCGCAGCGTAGCTGTTGGTAAAGAACACCTGAGCCTTGGCGGTACCGCTCTCGGAGCTGAAGACCTTTTTCTCGTGGGGCTCTTCAGCTTCATTGGCGTCATAGTGCTTGGCCGTGGTCACGGTATAGAGCGAACCATCGCGGCGATTATTAACCGCAATCTCTACCATCCAATAGGTGGAGTCGTATGTATAGCCGCCCTTGCCGCCGCCATTCTCGACAACCTTGTAAGTAAACGTCTTACCCGCATCTTCCGTCGCAAAGGTCAGGCCACCCAAAATGCCGGTATGGGACGTGCCATCGGCCTGCGGCTCATCGTTTGTCACGGTGAGCTTGCCCTCATCTGCGCGCAGCAGCTTGTTGAGCTTATCGGTCGAGGCGGCGTCTTCGCCCGTTACCGTAAAGCCAAACATGCCGGCATGCAGGTCGTGCCCGTTGAGCGTCTTGACGATCTCCAGACCGCCCTGGAGCTCGTAGCTCGTCGAGGTACGATACCTATTGTTGAAGATGAAGCCTTCCGAGCCGGTCGCGCCATCGGCGCGGGCCACAAGCTTGCCGCCCTCATCGGTTACGGTAATGGTCAGGACATAAGTGTGCGTGTCATACTTCCACTCGCCGAGAACATTCGGAACCTGTTCGTTAATAGCAAACTTATACGTGCCCGGCTTGTTGAAGGTGAGCTTTGAGAAGTTAACCTGATAGTGCTCCCCGTCCTTGAGGCCCTCCTTCGTTTGCTTCTTCTCGACATAGCCGTTGTCCGCACTCATCGAGGAGCCGGTGATGAGATTGCCGCTGATGGCAGCCTTGGTAGCATCGTCAGCCGCGGTCATAGCAAAGGTGAACTTGCCCGGAGCATCGGCACCGGCAACCACCTTCGTCACGGACGGGGTGTAGGTTGCCGCCTCGGTGACCGTATAGGTGTTCTTGAATTTGACCGTCGCGACACCGGTGGACGTTGCACCCGACGGATAGATCCACTGGCCCTCGAGCTCGTCCTTGCCATCGACCTGCTTGCTTACCGATGTCGTGACCCTGAGCGTGCCGTCGCCGTTATCCGCTACGACGGCCCTAACCGTATGGACCGTCTTGTCGTACGTATAGCCCGTCGCCTTGTCGTCAATCTCGCTCACCGTATAGGTGAACGTCTTGCCGGCATCATCCTGAGTGAAGGTCAGCCCGCTCGCAGGTACCAAACTTACGGTCTTGGGAGCGTTGGCCTCGACATTTGCGGTCTCAAAGACCTTGCCATTCGTGGAAATGCCAACCTTGCTGGCAGATGTCTCGTCAGCAGGCTTGACGATATAACGGAACGTGCTCTTAGGCGAGCCAAAAATGGTCGCGTCCTTGGGATACGTCAACGTCTTCTCAATCTGCAGACCGCCAGCAGCGCCATAGTCGAGGCTTGCCGTGTAACGGTTCACAAACGAGACAGTAGGCGTCGTGGCGCCGGCCTCACTTGCATCGTACTGCTGCACGTAAGTATTCGGTTTTTGCTTGAGCTCGACGATCTTTTCGTCCGTCAGCGCGCTCGCGTCGGCGCCGTCGCCCAGCAGCTCCGTCACACCCGCACCCTTGAGCACGGTCGTCACGGTATAGAGCTTAGCGGGGTCGTTCTTGCGTGCAAGAACCTTGACGAGCATGATGGCATCGCCCGTGTAGCCGGCGTCATAGGCGTAGCCGGCAGCAGCAGGCTGGTTCTCGTGAATGCGATAGGCAAACGTACGACCCAAGTCCTGTTCCGTGAGCTTACGGACAAAGAGCTCCTTTTTCCCGCTCGCGCCCACCACGGCACCGGACACGCCGGCCTTCGCCGCCTTGTTGGACAGGGTAGCCTCGGCGCCATCGACCGAAGTCTGAATTCCGTCGTACCAAAGACCCGTCACGGCAAAGGTAAACTGCCCCGCGGTAGAGGCGCGACCCTCAAGGGTCTTGCTCACCGTCACGCCGCCAAAGGTGCCCGACGCATGGTATGCATTGGTGAAGGCAGCCTTATCGGTTATGGCCTTGTCCGCATCGGACGCGCCGGCGTTGGCGTAGGTCACGCTCGACACGTGCAGCTTGCCCGTGTGGTTGCCCGACTTGTCCAGATCGGTCACCACAACGGTCGCACGCGCGGTATGCTTGTCCATGGACATGCCCGCCTGGCCATCTTGCGCGGCGTTCTCAGTGATATTGAAGCTAAAGGTGCCCGCGCGGTTGAACGTCACGGTCGGGGCGGCCTCGGCGCCAAAGGCGAAGGATGCCACGCGTCCCGACTCGGGTGCGCTGGCGACGGCCTGGTTGGTGCCAATGGCAACTGCCCCATCCTTCACCGCCTGCTTTGTGGTCTTGCTCAAACCGGTCGTGCTGGCATCATCCGCAGCGGCGGCAAGGTTAAAGGTGTAGCTCTCGCCCTGGTTCCAGTCGCGACCGCTCACGGCCTTCTGACCTTGCAGGGCCACGCTCGTGGGCTCCACGCTATATTATTGGTAAAGGAAGGCGTGGCCTTGTTGTCCAGTTGCCTTACCGAGCCGTCTTCTGCGACCTTGTAGTACTCGATCGAGGTCAGGATGCCGGCGCCATTCTTGGCGTTGCGAACCACGGCGTAATAGACCGACCCGTCGTAGGTCATGCCCGCGACCCTGTCGGGTTTCTCGGGCAACTTCTCGGCAAACTTGTATACGTAGGCACGCCCCGCATCCGCCTTGGCGGTATAGGAGATCGCCGGCCACGTCACCGTGCCGTCGGCGTTGTTGCCCACGGTGGCGGTGTTGTCCTCGGTACCCTCGGGCATGGGAGCCGTCACGTTTGCGTCGACCGTATCGGGGCTAAACACTGCGCTAGCATCCGCATATCCGCCCACGCCCTCGAGCTTAAAGCTAAAGGCGTTCTGGGCAAGCGTGAAGGTCCCCGCGCTGTCGGTCAGGTTCTTTTGGGCATGGATGATGATGTCCTTCTCATACTCGTCGTAGTGATTGGTGAAGGTCGCGGTCTCGACGGCAACCTCAGCTGTAGCCGGTTTGCCCGCATCGTCGCGTACCTGCGTCATCTTCACGCTCTTAACGACCAGAGCACCGGCATGGTTGTCCTCCACCACGACCGTCGCGGTATAAGAGGCGGCAGAATAGCTTATGCCGTCTGCCCCGGCATCGGAGTCGGGGATGACCTCAGAGATGGTATAGGTGTACGTGCCGGGCTTGGTATAGGTGATATCTCCAAACGTTGCCTTCGGGGCTTTCTTGGTGAGCTCGACCGTAGACACTTTGCTCTTGGCGCCATTGGGCATGGGGACGCCGTCCTCGGCCGTAAGCTGCGCGGTAAAGGTGTCGTCATCAGTCCAGCCACGGCCCTCGAGCACCTTCGTGGCGCTCAGACGATTCTGGGCATCGAGCGTCACGGAGCTGGCACTGTAGTTGTTAGTGAACACGAGCGTGTTGCTATCGGGAATCTTTCCGTCCACGAGTGCGGCGATCGAACCCGCGATCGCGTTGCCGGTTCCCGACTGCTCCTGACCGCCGGCCTTGCGGCTCACGAGGCTAAAGCCGGCCGGAAGCACCGACTCATCGGCAGAACCGGTCACGGTATTGACGATGTTCGCCAGCACATTGCCACTCGCCGACTCACCCTTGGTGGTGAGCTCGCTCACGCTATAGCTGTCGCCCTTCTTAAGGTCGTACACGCGGATGGTCTCGCCAGCCTTGATGGAATGGGTATAGCCGTTCTTGAGCGTAAAGGAATCGCCCACGGCCTCGCCATTCGCATCGAACACGTGCGCCTCGTAGCCCTTCTCGGAATTCGGCAGGGTGAACTTAAACGTAAAGGTCAGGTCCTTGCCGTTCGCATCCTTGGTAGGCGCGGTAAGGCCACTGTCCGCCGTCACGGTCTTAGTCACCTGCAGGCGCGCCACGCGACGATCGGTATACTGCACGGCCGTTGCCGTGGTAAAGAGATGGTTGAGCTGGAGCGTGCCGAGGTCGGTGCCATTGGTGGGCCGACCGTCTTGGTAAAGAGCCATACGGTTGATACCCGTATCGGCATAGATAATCGCCAGCTGGCCGTTGCGGGTGCCACCGTCCTCGACATAGCGCAAGACGGTCTTGGCACCTTGCGGTGTCTTGTCATAGCGCATGTGCATCAGGTGGTCCGTCAGAGAAGGCGTCACGCCATCGGCGGTGCACTCCTGGCCCCACGTCAGGTTACCCTTGGCATCTGCACCAGTCGCGCTCTGCAGTTTGCCCTTGATGTGCGTAAGCGTGTTATCGATGGAGTCGGGAGAGCCAAACTGCGCAAGGGAGGCAATGAGCGAGCCCGGGCCGCTCATACTGCGCACGCCGTCGCTCTCTATGCCGGCGTCTACGTACACGCCCGAATCGTCCACGATCACCTTGGTGATGGTGGAATTTATCTCGTAGCCATCCGGGCTCATCGATTCACGCAGGTAGTACGTGCCCTTGATAAGGGGCGCATGCTTTGCGGAATTGAGCGGGAAGCATGCTGCACCCTTAATCTCATACGGATAGGTTATGCCATTTGCCTGCACGGTGTCATACGGCGCGGCGCCGGACTTGATGGCATACGTGCTGGGGCTATTGCCGGTAACGTCCTCGGCCTTGTACAGATCAAACGTCGCGCCGTTCACAGGCTCGCCCAAGTCATCGACCTTCTGTACAAACAGACGGTTCTGTACGTTCGTGAGGTGGATCACGGTTGAGAACTGCCTGTTTGTCGACAGGTATTCAACCATGGAGGTGTTCTCCATGGTTGCCTCTGCCAGAGACGACGCCGTGGTGTGATACACCGCCACGGTATAGTCGGCATTCGACTTGTCCTCCATCATGGCAGCGTACTTCTCGATATCGCCGGGCAGCGACCTAACCGTTACCTCATAGTCGCCCTTGGTGTTAACGGCAAAAACGCTCGTGTCCGCCGATTTGGCAGCCTCGACGGCACCGGCAATGCCGTGCGCGGAGCACAGTTTGTAGCCATCGAGCGGATTGCCCGTGACTGCCGTCCAGGCGTCTTCTTTTGCCTGGTCCAAGTTCTCATTGGTGCGTTTGAGCACGACGGCAAAGGTCGTACCCGAGCTAATGGGGTTGTCCTTGTTGTCTTTTATGTCTTTGGACAAGAAGATGGTCTCCTTGGCGGCCAGATAGCCGCCGTTCAGCCACATGCGGCTGCCCTTCCATGTGCTATCATCCGCTGTTTTGACCGTCGTTTGCGGTGCGACGACCACGCCGCCCGTGCCACTCGCCGCAGCTGGCTTGTACTGCAGATGCAGCTCGCCTGGCGTTGCGGAAGTCGATGAAGTCAGACTCGAACGATATCCCTCGGGCAGGCCCATCTCCTTGAGTACAAAGAAGTCATGCCCCGCGGCATGCTGGTTATCGAACGAAAGGACAGAGCCGTCCGACTCCAAAAGCACCAGCTGACCCTTATCGTCCGTCGTGCCTTGAGCGATGGGATCGCCCTGCGTCTTCCAGCTTTCACCGGACTGATACAGCGCAAACGTGGCGCCCTGGACCGCCTCGCCGTTCTGGTCGACCTTCTGGACCTCGGATGACGGCAGGGTGGTGAGGTTGAACTTAAGTGACATGTTCGATGCACCCGCACCGCGCTCCAGATAGAAGAAGCTCAGCTTGTGCTTGGTGCTAGAATTGAATGTATCACCGGAGAAGTTGGTGGTGTCCGCGCCGGCGGCGTCGAACTTCGCCTTGATAGTGGTTTTTTCGATTTCCCTCTCGGTTCCATTCGCGCCATCAATATGACCGACTTTCACTTCGCCGGTAGCAAAGTTAATATCAAGCGTTGCCTTCTCGTGGATGCCGCCCAGATCGCCCACGAGCACGCCATCGATATACACCCAGACGTCATCGTCGCCCGAGAACTCAAAGATCATGTCCTCGTTCTTGTTGGTCTTGCCGTTTGCGGGCTGGACAAACTCCGTGGTCATGGACATGCCAAAGTGATGGTTGAGCTTATCGTTCTCTCCGTCCTTTATTCCTATAGGGGAGAGGTTTTTACCCGACTCGGTAAAAACCTTTTTAGCCGAGTCAAAGGGAAAGAACTGACCCCGATTCTCTTCTGACACGCTCTCCTTATATACGCCCGCCTTATCGTAGACGTCAAAGGAGTTCGTCGTGGAGTTATACACGGCATAGTTGCCTTCTTTGGAGCCGTAGGAGTCGTAAACGTAATAGCCCTCCTTGAGCTGGAAGAGGCCCTGCACGCTGTTGTAAACGGCCTTACCGTTCTGCTTTTTATTTGCCTGGCTGTCATTGTTAAAGAGGTAATCGAGCGACTCATCGTTGTAGTTAACGCCCTGGTAGGTGCCATTTTTGATCTCCGGATAGCCCTTTACCAGCGTGTTCTTCACAAATGGAAGGCGTCCAAAGCCACCGGTGGTACTCTTGCCCGTCCATTTGTTAATGCCCGTACCGGCACCACCATTGAATTTGAGCTGGTGGTCTTTATTGATGCCGGTGTTGTTATTGCTGTTGTCGTTGTTTATGTTGGCAGAATTGTCGTTATCGCCATTCACGACCCAGTAGTCAAACAGGTTGACCGTGGTGCCGGTAGGGTTTACCGTCTTCACGATATGGTTGCTGAAGGGAACCGTCTGCTCGGCCAACGCACTCGTTGCACCAAACAAGAGCGCACACGCCGCCAGCGGGACGGTCAAAACCTTTAGAGCACGCTTGGCTGTATTGGTTTTTGTGCCCAAAGGCTTCAGCATTTCTCGAGCTTTCGCATATACGCGATTCATGAAGGCCCTCCCCAATCCATGAGGACGGCAAGCAGCGGCTCATTATATATGTGTCGTCGTCCCCATCGATGCAAATATACGCCCCCCCCCCGCGCAGAAACGCAAGGCAGGACATCGCTATATGCTTAAAATTGTAGCAATTTGGGTGACCCGAAATTTCGCCTCGGGTTGCCACTCAGGCTCAAAATCGAACCACTCGCGCCGTCGACATGCCCCAGTAGGACAAATCGACCGGCAATCTTTATCCCCCACAACCCACAAAGTAGCTAATTTGGGACGGGGCTATTTTGACTACTTGGGCAATCAGATCGACATGTAGTCAAAATAACCCCGTCCCAAAAAGACTGGTCTGACGCTGCGCCACGAAAAGGACCTATCTACTACGTTTAGGCCGCAGGGGTCGACCATAGCCGACTTTTTCGAAAATCGGTAAGCTTTCTACCTGCGGTTTTATTTTTGCAAATTCCGGGATGGTCGAGGGTGGCCGGTTTAACGTAGTAGATGGCCACGTTTCGTGGCAAACGGTCCGACCCAAGGCACAAGGCAGCCAACCTCGAATGGCCATTCTCGAAGTTGCGGTGGAATACGGACTGAATTGGCCCCTTAAAGGCAAAAACACTCCGTATTCCACCGCAACTTATAGGGAGATAGGCCTTAGAGGCGGCCAAGGTCGTAGGATCGAGCGGCCGCTTCACCGGCGCAGATGAGGTTGGTTGTGGCTTCTTGCACACCGAGCGCCTGGTCGAGGGGCATGGGCTTGCGGCAGATCGGCAAAACCAAGTCAATACCCTGCCCATATACCGCGTCCAGGTTGACGGCGCGACCGCCCACGACGGCGACCACCGGCTTGCCATATCGCTTGGCGCGGCGAGCCACACCCACCGGTGCCTTACCGGCGGCGGACTGCTCGTCCATATTGCCCTCGCCCGTTATGACCAGGTCGACATCGCGCACGCGCTCGTCAAACCCCACGAGATCGAGCACCGTCTCCACGCCCGAACGCAGCTCCGCCCCGAGTGCCAGCAGCGCGGCACCCAGGCCGCCTGCCGCGCCCGCGCCGGGCACGCCGAGCACCGAGCCAAATGTCCGTGCGCCCCCGGGTGTGCGCAACAACCCCTGGGCTCGAGCTCCGGCAATCGCAGCGTCGAGCAGGCGACCATAGCCGACCATCCAGCTGTCGTACTTGCCCAGGGCCTCGGCATCCCCCGTCGGCAGACCCTTCTGTCCACCGAACACCGCCAGCGCACCGCGGTGCCCCACGAGTGGGTTCTCGACATCAGAAAGCACCACGACACGCGCGCCGTTCAGCGCCCGAAGCGCTGGCGCCAAATCAACGCTCGCCACCCGCTCAAGGCCAGCAAGACCGTGGGCGACATCGCAGCCCTGATCATCGACCACACGCGCGCCCAGCGCCTGCAGCATGCCGGCGCCACCGTCGTTGGTGGCACTGCCACCCAAGCCAATATAGATAGTCTTTGCGCCTGCGCGAACCGCATGAAGCATCAGTTCGCCCACGCCATAGGTTGTGGCCGCCAACGCCGCCGATTCCGTACAGGGTGAATACCCAATACCCGCCGCCTCGGCCATCTCAATTGCAGCCGACTCGCGCTCGCCGTCCACCAGTATCCGGGCAGACACGCGGTCGCCCAAGGGCCCTGCGACCTCGCAGGTTGAGAGCTCGCCACCGCAGGCGGCAACGGCATCGAGCGTTCCCTCTCCACCATCTGCCAGCGGCAATGTGCACACCTCGGCATCGGGCCACACACGGCGCACACCTTCGGCAACCGCCGCCTCCGCCTGCGCACTCGACACGCTGCCCTTAAAGGAGTCGATTGCCAGCAGCACACGGCGGGGTCGGCGGCACGCAGGACCAAAGTCAACCGCCGTGCCAGCATCCTCACCGGCACCTGCAAGCGCTGCGGCGTGAGCGGCGTGTGCTTCAAGATCGGCCTCACAACCGCAATCAGCTCCGCCCGCTCTGCGCAGACCGCCAAAATAGTTACTCAGCAGCTCGCGGCATTCATCCGCCAGTACGCCGGCGGTCACATTGAACCGATGATTCAGGCGTGAGTCGGCATTCAAATCGTATAGGGATCCCAACGCGCCCGCCTTGGCGTCGCTTACGCCATACACGCAGCGCCCCACGCGCGCGTTAACCATAAGGCCCGCGCACATGCAGCAGGGCTCGAGCGTCACATAGACCGTGCAATCGGAAAGGCGCCAGCGGCCGAGCGCCTGGGCAGCAGCGCACACAGCCGCAAACTCGGCATGAGCCGAAGGATCCTGGTCGAGCTCGCGCCGATTGTGCGCCCTCGCGACGATCTCACCGTCGCGCACTACCACGGCACCAATGGGAACTTCGCCCACCGCCGCGGCGGCGCGCGCCTCGGCCAGCGCCTCGCGCATGAACTTCTCGTCGATTTCGGTGATCGTCATCGTTCGCCTTCCCTGTTGCAAATTCAAAACGATGCTATCATTACGACTCACGGAGAGATGGCAGAGCGGTTGAATGCGGCGGTCTTGAAAACCGTTGAGCGCGAGAGCGTTCCGGGGGTTCGAATCCCCCTCTCTCCGCCACTCCTAGTGATGCACCGGTGTCATGGTCCGCTCAAACAGCGCATCGACCACGTCGGCTATCTCAGGTCGACGCTCAAGATCGTGGCCCGATTCCCACCATATCGTGAAAAGTCGAATAATACCGCCGGCGACAAACTCAGACGTCGTCTCGAGTGACACGGGGGCCAGGGCATCCTCGGCAAGCACGTTCATCACACGCTCGCGGATGGAGCGGGCAATGCGGTCGCAAATAACGTTGGTCAACATGCCCGACATGCTGCTTGCCAAAATGTTGTCCATGAGCCGCTCGTGCGTCAGAATCAAATCCATGGCATCGTCCAAAATCGCGTGCCGAAGCGCGCGCACGTCCTCGGCAGACACCGCGCCGGCCTCATCGGGCTGTTTTTGCGGCAAGCCCGACATGAGCTCATCGATATAAAAGGCAAAGTAATCGTTCTTGTCGCGAAAGTGCTTGTAGAACGTCGTGCGGCGAATCATGGCCCGGTCGCACAGCATGGCGACCGTCAGGTCCTCAAACCGATGCTCCTCGAGAAGCTCGGTGAAGGCATCGAACAGGGCGCGGTAGGTTTTCTTAATGCGAAGGTCCACTGATATCGCCATCCTCAGGGCAAAGACAACACTCGTCAATCTGTCGCATATCTTACACCTGTACCTCGCGCGCTTTGCCCCGGTGCCAACCCCGCCGAAAACACAACGCTTACCGGAAAGTTCGGCACGACAAAACGTTGCGGGTATACTAGTAGCGTTATACCAACGGCAGCTGGCGCATGCCGCCGCGGCCATTCGAAACGGAGACATCATGATTACCGTCATCATCGGCATCGTTGTTGTCATTGTGATTGTCTGCGCCATCGCCGGCATCTACAACAACATGGTCACCAAGCGTAACCGCATCGATAACGCCTGGCAGAACATCGATACGCAGCTGCAGCGCCGCAACGACCTGATCCCCAACCTGGTCGAGACCGTCAAGGGCTACGCCAAGCATGAGCAGGAGACGCTCTCCGCCGTGATCAGCGCGCGTAACACCGCCGTCAAGGCCACCACGCCCGAGGCCAAGATGGAAGCCGACAACGTGCTGACCGGTGCGCTGCGTCAGCTCTTCGCCGTAGCCGAAGCCTACCCCGATCTTAAGGCAAACACCAACTTTACGCAGCTGCAGGCATCGCTCGAGGATACCGAGAACAAGATTAGCTACGCACGCCAGAGCTACAACGATTGCGTGCTCAGCTACAACAACGCCATTCAGACGTTCCCGGCTGTCATCTTTGCCGGCATCTTTCAGTTTAAGGAGCGCCAGGGCTTCGAGGCCGCCGAAGCAGCCCGCCAGGCCCCGACCGTCAAGTTCTAGTAGTTTGACAGCGCATCCTTAATCGGCCAAATGTATAAACCGCCCCGTCGAGTGCATACTTCGACGGGGCGGTTTCCTTTTTCGCAAAGGTCCCCCTCTAAGCGCCGTGCATTTTTAGGAGTATTCAACATAACCAAGAGCTTCGGGCGCCACGATAAGTGCCAAAGGCCGCGAATATCCCTGCAAATCAAACGCTGCCAGCCCATAACCCCGCCCATCATCCGTAGAAAACATCGAGAACTCCCGATTTTTTGCCCGAGGTCGGTATGCAGGGGCCTTCGATTGCAGAATACTCGCAAAAATGCACGTCGCCACCACCCCCACATGGCGCGAACCAAAACAAAAGCGCGACCTTCCTTTCCGGCGCACTCCGCAGGACGAAAGAACCCCCGCCGCACGTAGTGCGCAGCGGAGGTTCTTTCATGTCCGAGGACGCGCCGGAAAGGAAGGTCGCCCTCGGGCCGGACAGCTAAGACAGCTTACGCGACGGTGTAAACCCAGTTGTGCTTGTCCTCGACAGCACCGGACTGGATGCCCGTCAGGGTCTCGCGGAGCTTCTTCATCACGGGGCCGATCTCGGTGTAGCCAGCCGGGAAGGTCACGGTCTCGTCGGCGCCGTAAACCTTGTTGTCGATCTCGCCAACCGGGGAGATGACGGCAGCGGTGCCGCACAGGCCGCACTCCACAAAGGTGCCGGCCTTGACCTCGGCCCACTCGACGGGACGCTGGTCAACGGTCATGCCCAGGTCCTGAGCAACCTGAACAAGCGAACGACGGGTGATAGAGGGCAGGATGGAGTCGGTGTGCGACTGCGGAACGACGAGCGTGCCGTCCTCCTTCACGAACAGGACGTTGGCGCCGCCGGTCTCCTCGACATAGGTGCGGGACTCGGAATCGAGATACAGGTTCTCGGCATAGCCCTCGCGATGGGCCTCCATCGTGGGCTTGAGGGACATGGCGTAGTTCAGGCCGGCCTTGATATTGCCGGTGCCATGCGGTGCTGCGCGGTCGTACTCGGAAACGCGCAGCTTGACGGGCTTGAGGCCGCCCTTAAAGTACGGACCGACCGGGGTCACGAGAATGCGGAACGTGTACTCAGGAGCGGGAGCCACGCCGATCACGTCACCGGAGCCGATCATAAACGGACGCACGTACAGGGTCGCGCCGGAGCCGAAGGGCGGAACCCAGGCGGCGTTGGCAGAAACGACCTGCTTGACGGCCTCAACGAACTTGTCCTTGGGGAACGGGGGCATCTCGAGGCGCTGGGCAGAGTTGTACATACGCTCGGCGTTCATGTCGGGACGGAAGCAGACGATGCTGCCGTCCTCGGCGGTGTAGGCCTTCAGGCCCTCAAAGACCTCCTGGCAGTAATGGAAGATACCGCCGCACTCGGAGACATGCAGGGTGTGGTCGGTGGTCAGGCCGCCCTCGTCCCACTCGCCATCCTTCCAATGGGCCTCGTAGCTGTAATCGGTCTTCATGTAGCCAAAGCCGAGGCTACCCCAATCGATATCCTTCTTCTCGACAGTCATATGCCGCTCCTTACATACACAGTTGCAAACTCGCGAACCCGCACGCAAGGACCGAGGCCGACCGCGTCGCAACGTCACACGCCCGGAGCGTAGAGCCGGACGGGACACGCAAACGGCATCAAAGCCGATGGCACGTCGATTCGCATGCACGAGATTGTACTCCGCACGCGCGTCTGATAAAACGCTTTTCTTTAACTAAGTAAAGTATTTTCATTTGACCGAAGCAAAAAGGCCCGCCACCGTAAGCGGTGACGGGCCTCAACTGTACGGTCTGCGCGCTGGCTCGAGCTAGGCGTTCTATTTACCCAGCTTAGCCTTAACCAGACCGACCACGGTCGGGATGATCGACACGGCAACGATGCCGATAATCAGCAGCTCAAAGTGCTCCTGCACAAAGGGAATGCCGCCAAAGAAGTAGCCCAGCAGCGTAAAGACCGTCGACCAGGTAATGCCGCCCAGCACGTTAAAGACGACAAAGTTGCGCCAGTGCATGCCGCCCATTCCAGCGATAAAGGGCACAAAGGTGCGGATAAACGGGAAGAAGCGACCCAGGAAGATGGCCAGGTGACCCCACTTGTCCAAGAAGTCCTCGGACTTTTTGATGCGCTCGGGCGTCATGGCCTTGACCTTGCCCGAAGCGATGATCTTGCGGCCAAAGAAGTGACCGATCATAAAGTTGCACTGATCGCCCAAAATGGCAGCGGCCCATGCGGTGGCCAGAAGCGCCACGATGTTAAAGCCGCCGTTGTGGGCAAAGAAACCCGAGGCGAACAGCAGCGAATCACCGGGAAGGAACGGGAAGAACACCACGCCCGTCTCGATAAAGATGATCAGGAATACGCAGCCGTAGGCCATAAGCGGGCCGGCGGCGATCCAGCTGGCGATCGCGGTGCGCGGGTCCTTAAGCAGCTCGGCGATAAAATTGATGAAACCCATGAAGTAAAACCTCTCAGTTGTGGGCGCGGATACGTCCAAGTTGACCAGTATACGGTTGCGGTGCCCCCTCGTGCGCAACCCCACAAAAGCATGACTCCATTACCAGCAAGTTTGCATAACTGACACCTGTCGCGCAATGCCGCCAAGATTGTCCTTCCTAATCCCTAGCGAATCGCTATACTTTATTGAATCGCATTGCCATGGCGCTAAGGGAGGGCGGCCGGTGAGCTTTATCAATACCATTCGCGAGGACATCAAGACCGTCCAAGCGCAGGACCCCGCCGCGCAAAACGGTCTGGTCATCTTCCTTTCCTATCCTGGCCTGCACGCCAAGTGGAATCACGTGCCCGAGCACTGGCTGTGGGAGCACGGTCATCGCTCGCTCGCCCGTGTGCTCTCGCAAATCACCCGCCACATCACCGGCGTCGAGATTCATCCCGCCGCGCAGATCGGCAAGCACTTCTTTATCGACCACGCCATGGGCGTCGTCATCGGCGAGACCACCATTGTGGGCGACAACTGCGTGCTCTATCAGGGCGTCACGCTCGGCGGTACCGGCAACGAGACCGGCAAACGCCACCCAACGCTCGGCGATAACGTCACCGTGGGCACGGGCGCCAAGGTGCTCGGCAACATCCGCATCGGCAACAACGTCAAGATCGGCGGCAACTCGGTCGTCGTTAAGGACGTGCCCGACAACTGCACCGTCGTGGGCGTGCCGGGACGCATCATCAAGCGCAACGGCTGCCGCGTGTTCGAGGAGAGCTTCGATGCCAAGCAGCATCGCGAGTACATGCCCGATGACGCCGCCGAGCAGTCCGCCCTCAACCGCCAGGGCATCACCGAGAATGCCCGCCGCGTCAAAGAACTCGAGCGAGAGGTGGCCGAGCTCAAGGCCCTCGTCGCCAAGCTCGTGGACGAGCGCTAGGAACGCAAGCGGCACAAAACGACATCGGCACCGATGCAAAAGGCGCGCCAGGGGATCAATCCCCGGCGCGCCTTTTTTCGATGTGACATGTGGGACTGTCCCTTTGTCACATTAGGCGAACTGGCTCAAGTAGAGGTCGGCATAGGCACCCTCGGCAGCGAGCAGCTCCTTATGCGTGCCTTGCTCGATAATGTTGCCGTGATCCATGACCAAGATCAGGTCGGCATCCACGATCGTCGACAGGCGATGCGCGATCACAAAGCTCGTGCGCCCGCGCATAAGCGCGTCCATGGCACGGCCGATGGCAAGCTCGGTACGCGTGTCCACGCTTGAGGTCGCCTCGTCCAGGATGAGAATCGCCGGGTTGTTGAGCAGCACGCGCGCAATGGTCAGCAGCTGGCGTTGGCCCTGGCTGATGCTTTCGGCATCGTTGGCCACACGCGTGTCGTAGCCCTGCGGCATAGTGCGCACAAAGAAGTCGACCTGAGCGGCACGCGCGGCCGCAACAATCTCCTCGCGCGTCGCCTCGGGATAGCCGTAGGCGATGTTCTCGGCAATCGTGCCGTCGAACAGCCAGGCGTCTTGCAGCACCATGCCAAACTGCTGACGTAGCTCGCCGCGATCCATGCGGCTCGTATCCACGCCGTCGAGCGTAATACGCCCGCCGTCAATCTCGTAGAAGCGCATGAGCAGGTTGATGAGCGTCGTCTTGCCTGCGCCCGTGGTTCCCACCACGGCAATCTTCTGGCCCGGCTCGGCGGTAAACGACACGTCGCGCATAAGCGGCTTGTCGGGCGAATAACCAAAGCGCACGTGCTCAAAGGAGACGCGGCCCTCCACGCGACCCGGCAGCTTGGCGGCCTCGTCCGGCAGCGGATCGGCCTCCATCTCGGGCTCATCAAGCAGGTCGAACACGCGCTCCGCACTCGCCAGCGCGCTCTGCAGCGAGTTGAAAGTAAACGACAACTGCGTCATGGGTTCGGACGCCTCGTAGATAAACTGGAAGAACGCCTGGAACACGCCGACGGTCATGTGGCCGGCGACCAGCATGCTGCAGCCCACGAGCGCGATCACGATCTGCGCCAGGCGACCAATAAAGCGCACCGCGGGGCCGACGGCGTTAATCATAAAGTCGGCCTTGGCACTCACGCGTGCCAGCTCGCCCGAAGCCTGGTGCACCTCGGCAGAACTCTGACGCTCGCGGTTGAATGCGCGAATCACCAAACGGCCCGAATAGCCCTCCTCGACCGCGCTCGTAATCTTGGACACCCACTCCTGGCGCTCGCCGGTCACGTCATGCGTGCGGCGCGAGACCACCTTGGTCACCAGCAGCGACAACGCCGTAAAGAACAAAAAGACGAGCGTGAGCGGCACGCTAAACACGAACATCACGCTCACGGCGCCCACCACGGTACCGATCGACACCAGCAGCTGCAGCAATCCGCGCTGCATGCTCTCGGACATCTTGTCCAAGTCATTGGTCGCGCGGCTGACGACCTCGCCGGGACGATGCGCGTCAAAATAGGCGAGCGGCAGACGATTGAGCTTTTGAGCGATGCGGTTGCGCAGACGCAGGTTGAGGCGTTCGGCCACGCTCGACATCAAAAAGCTCTGGAGCGCGTAGAACGAGGCAGCGGCCGTCCAAATCATGAAGTAGATGAAGATGGTCCTGCCGCAGTTCTCCCAGGTGATGTTGAAGGTGGCGTTGTTGACAAACGCTACCTGAATGTGGCCCCACAGCTCATCGATCACGCGGGCGCTATATGCCGGCGCGGCAGTGTTAAAGATGACATAGAACACAATGCTCGCGAACACGATATAGAAGCGCCAATGGTCGCCGGCAGCCTCGCTCCACAGGCGGCGCACCGTCGCCCAGGTATCCCGAGGTGTCTCGTCCTCGTCTTCGTCGTCCACGTCGCGCATACGCTCTGCCTCGGCGCGGGCGCGCTCGTCCTCGGCACGTTCGTTTTCCTCGTAGAGCGCTTGGCGGCGAGCCTCGCGCTCGGCTGCAGCCTTGGCGGCGTCATCCAGCTCGGTCGACGCGGCGGCCGTTTCCTCGACCAGTCCCGCGGCAGCGACGTCATCAACGCCGCCCTGCTTCTTGAGCTCCTCGGTCATGCTACTCACCTCCCTTCATCTGCGATTCCGCGATGGCGCGGTACACCTCGCAGGTTTCCATAAGCTCGCCATGCGTGCCCAGACCCACAACCTCGCCATCCTTGAGCACGACGATCTGGTCGGCGTGCAAGATCGTCGAGATGCGCTGCGCGATGATGAGCACCGCAGCGTCACGCGTCTCGTCTTGCAACGCATGGCGCAGGGCGGCATCGGTCTTAAAGTCCAGGGCCGAAAAACTGTCATCGAAGATATATAGATCGGCATGCTTCATGAGCGCACGGGCGATTGCCAAACGCTGGCGCTGGCCGCCCGAAAAGTTCGTACCGCCCTGCGCCACCGGGGTATCGAGCCCCTGCGGTTGGTCGAGTACAAAGGTGCTCTGGGCAACCTCAAGCGCGTGAAGCATGTCGCCCTCGGTCGCGCCTTCGTTACCAAAGCGAAGGTTGCTCGCTACCGTGCCCGAGAACAGCCACGCCTTCTGCGGCACATAGGCAATGCGCCCGCGGATTTCGTCTTGCGTAAGCTCGCGCAGGTCCACACCATTCAGGCGAATGGAGCCCTTGGTGGCATCGTGGAAGCGCAGCAGAAGCTTTGCCACCGTCGATTTGCCCGAGCCTGTCGAGCCAACGATCGCAGTCGTCTGACCGCGACGGCAGGCAAAGCTCAGGTCGCACAGGGTGTCCTCGTCGGCATCGTCAAAGCGAAACGACATGTGGTCGAACACGGCCACCGCATCGGCTTCGTCTTGGGGCTCGCGCGCCCCGTCATCCAGCGTGCGCTCGCCATCGACGATGCTCGGCTCAATCTCCAACACCTGCTGCGCACGGTTCAGGCACGCGGCAGCACGCGGAAGCGTCAGCACCACCATCTGGGCCATCATCACAAAGAACAGGATCAGAATTGCATACTCCAGCACCGCCGAGATACTCGCAATCTGCATGGCGTGGGCGCCTACGCGGTTGCCGCCCACCCACAGCACCGCCACCTCGGCGATGTTCATCAAAAAGAAGCTTGAGCTGTCGAGGCCCACAAACAGGTGGTTGACTTTGATGGCGTTGGCGGCGTATTCGCTAAACACCTCGTCCAGACGCCGTTCCTCGTGGCGCTCCTTGTTAAACGCACGGATGACGCGCACGCCCACAATATTCTCGCGCAGCACCACGTTCATGCGGTCGATAAAGCCCTGTAGGCGCATAAAAATCGGCGCCGCGTGGGCAACCGTAAAGACTGCCGCCACCAGCACAATCGCAACGACTACGCCCAGAAGCGTGCCCATGGCGGGATCGATAAACCAGGCGAAGATGATGCCCGCCACAGCCAAAAACGGCACGGGCAGCACCAGCTGAATCGTCTGCAGAATCGCCTGCTGAATCACGTTGATGTCGTTGAGCGAGCGCGTGATCATCGATCCGGTGCCAAAGCGCTCAAAATCGCTGGCCGCGAGTTCGAGCGACTTGTCGTACACGGCATTGCGGATATCGCAAGCCACGTTGGCGGCCAAGCGCGCCGAAAGATAGCAGCCCAGCACCGTGCCGCCGCTAGCCATGCTGGTCGCAATAAACATGTATAGGCCGTTGCGTAAAATGTAGTCGACATCGCCCGTGGTAATACCGGTGTTAACCATGTTCGCCAGCATCGTGGGAACCAACAGCGTACCGACGTTATCCACCAGCAGCACCAGCAGCGTCACTGCGACAAGCCCTCGATATGGCTTCAAAAACCTCATTAACAGTCGCACGACTCCCCCTCACCTTGATTCTCGGCTTGGCTCTCGGCAGCGATATGCTGCTTAAAGGCATCGCACTCATCGCCGAGCACCTGAGAGAATTTGCCGATCAAGCGCATAATCTCGCGCTGCTCACATGGCTCAAGCGCGCCAAAGGCTCGCTGCTCGGCCTTGAGTGCCGGCAGCGCATAACGCTCGGCAAATCGCCTGCCCTCTTCGGTCAGGCTCACAACCTTGTTCTTACGACTGCCTTCGGCAAACTCCAACGTTGCGAAGCCCCGCGCCGTCAAGGTTTTAATTGCCGAGTTGATGGTCTGCTTGCTGTAGAACCATTCGCTTGTCAGACGGCTTACGGCAATACTGCCGCCCGCCGTGCTGGTATCGACGAGCATCCAGTAAGCGCAGTCCGAAAGGCCGCAGGCGCGCGAGAACTCCGAATAGATATGGTCGAGTCCATTGAGCAACCGGTCGAAGTCGACCAGCGCAACCGCACCATTCATCTATCCCACCATTCAATTGTCCGATTTTTGACCAATTATGTGTCTCTAGATTAGTCCGAGTTTTGACTATCGTCAACAGGCTCTCCGCAAATGCGTACATTTTTATGGCCTATCGGCAGAAAAAGACCGCCGGCGCGGGGGCGGCGCCAGCGGTCACGTGAAAATCGAGTTTTATTGCCTGTTAAGCGGCGACGGCCTCATAGACCGTAGCGCCCGAGAAGCTGTCATGCAGGCTCTTGCCGGCAATCCACGGCAGCTCGACGACCTCGCAGACCGTGTTGACCAGCTCGGAGCAGTCAGTAAAGTGGCCCTTGTCGTTGAGGGCCTCGCAATCCTGAACACGCCAATAGCCATCGGTGTGCGTGATGTAGTACTCGTGATCGTTGATCGACACGAAAGCGCGCGTCTTGGAACGCAGCAGCTTCAGAAATCCTTCGAAGTCGGTCTCGACGACATCTCCAGCCTGGAACATGATGTTACCTCCTGGCCCGGCGCCACCACGGCGCATTGATAAACGTTGGTACTCCTTTAGTAAAACCTTTATCAGAGGTTATGCGTTCGTCATTTAGGCAAGTGGTAAAAAACCGCAGGGTAGACGGGATAAAACGTTTAACCATCCCATTTGTTTGTCACATTCTGAAGGTACTTTTATGCAAACCTACTTTGCCAATTGAAATCTATCCTTTTGGCCGGGCAATTGACCGTCTATCGTTTGAGCCCGACGGGTATGAACGGGGCATCTGCAACGCCACCGCAAGGAGACACCATGGAGACTATCGAAGCACTCATTCACCGCCGCAGCTGCCGCAACTACAGCGATCGTCCCGTCGAGGCCGAAAAGCTGGCACGTATTATCGAAGCCGGCCAATATGCGCCGAGCGGCATGGGCCGCCAGCCGGTGACGTTTGTCGCCGTCACCGACCCCGCGACCGTCGAGCGTCTCTCACAGCTCAACGCCCAGGTCATGGACAGCAACAGCGACCCCTTCTATGGCGCCAAGACCGTTGTGGTGGTGCTGGTTGACCGCAGCGTGCCCACACATCTGGAAGACGGCTCGCTCGCCATGGGCAACCTGCTCAATGCTGCCTATGCGCTGGGCGTTGATTCGTGCTGGATTCATCGCGCCCACGAGGTTTTCGATTCGCCCGAGGGCCTGGAGCTGCTGGCCAGCTGGGGCCTGCCCGCCGACGGCAGCCTGCGCGGTGTCGGTCATTGCATTCTGGGCTACGCCGAGGACACGCTACCCGAGGCAAAACCGCGCCGCGACAACATCATCTACGTAAGGTAATCAGAACCACCCTTAAAAAGGGTGGTTTGCTCTTAGGGTATAACCCACGGGCC
>CABSNL010000004.1 GCA_902479095.1 uncultured Collinsella sp.
TACACTTCTAGCTTCGTCGGCAGCGTCAGATGTGTATAAGAGACAGATCCTGGATGTAGCGGTCGGAGAGGTTCGCGGCGGCCTCGATAGCACCCTGCGTATAGCGCACATGGTGGTGCTCCTCGTAGCGCGGCTTGAGCGCGGTCAGAATCTTGACCGTGTCCTCGACGCTCGGCTCCTCGACATCGATGGTCTGGAAGCGACGCTCGAAGGCCGGGTCCTTGGTGAGGTACTTGCGGAATTCCTCGGCCGTGGTGGCGCCGATAATCTGGAAGGCACCGCGCGCGAGCACGGGCTTGAGCATGGAGCTCGCGTCGATGGAGCCCTCGGCAGAGCCGGCACCGATGATGGTGTGCATCTCGTCAATAAACAGGATGACGTCGTCAGCTTCGGTGGCCTCCTGGATCACGTTCTTGAGGCGCTCCTCAAACTCACCGCGATACTTGGCGCCCGCAACGAGGCCCGGCAGGTCGAGCGTCCAGATGTTCTGGTTCATAAGGTTCTCGGGCACGTTGCCAGCTGCAATCTGCTGAGCCAGACCCTCGACGATGGCCGTCTTGCCCACGCCGGGGTCACCCAGGATAAGCGGGTTGTTCTTGGTGCGACGCGAAAGAATTTCCATCATGCGCTGGACTTCCTTTTCGCGACCAATTACAGGGTCGAGCTCGCCGTCGCACGCCTTCTGCGTCAGGTTGGTGGCGAACTGCTTGAGCGTGTCGGTGCCGCTCCCCTTTTGCTGCGAGGCGTCCGAGCCGCTAAAGAACGGCAGGCCCGCACCGGGACGACCGGCGCCGGCTCCGGCGAGCGGACGCTTCTTGTCCTGATCCTTGGCGGTAAGCTTTTCGATAGCCTTTTTAATGGAAGCGGACGACACACCCAGGCGCATGAGGATGTCCATGGCCATGCCGTTGCCCTCTTCGACGATGCCGATCAGCAAGTGCTCGGTCGACACGTAGGTCTGGTTGTTCTCACGCGCCACGCGGAATGAACGCTCCATCACGCTAATGACGAGCGGCGTAAAGGCGAGCTTGGCCGCCTCGGTCTCCTCACTGGGCTCGGGAACCGTGGTCTGGACCTCTTTGAGAGTATCCATGATGTCATCGTAGGAGATGTCGAGCGAGCGCAGCGCCTCAGCGGCAATGCCCTCGTCCTCCTTGGCAAGCGCGAGCAGCAGATGCTCGGTACCCACCTTATTTGAATGAAGATCGAGCGCCTCCTGCTTGGCCATGGACATGACCTTGCGCGCTCGATCGGTAAATCTATCTAACATGCTCGTTTCCTTACATGAGTTCATCGAAATCAAAACGCCCGCCCGTCGGCGGCGCTTTTGTCTCTTTACCCACAGGCTGTCTATGTTAACAGCTGGAGGAATATCTATAAACCCGGCTCACATGAATGCAGGTTATGACCGCATCGCGGGACTCACCGCGCGATGCGCGACAGGCGCCCCGCAAGAGAAACCCTAGGTGTCTTTCACCACGTCGGGACTCGTCGCACGCGATGCGCGATAGGCATCGGCCTCCTTGGAGACGCGTTCGAGCAGCTCGGATGTATCGACGCCCTCGACTTGCGCGACCGTTTCCACCGTCTGCATGGCGACCGCCCTCAGGTACGCGCACGCGCTGTCCCCCAGCTGCTCGAGGTCTATCTCCTCGCCGCCCTCCCGGGCAAAGCCGACCGCCATCACAAAGCCCATGATGCCCGAGACCAGAAAGCCCACCGCAAAGCTCGAATCTGCCTTGAGCTCTTCTCCGTCGGGGTGGACGATCTCTCTCACGCGGTCGATGATGATCGTATGGATGCCCTGCACGACCTGCTCGGCGGCACCCGCCCTCATGGTGATGACGATGCGCCGCAGCAGGCAGCGGACGTCGCGCCGGTCGAACGCCGAAAGGTCGCCCTCGCTCGAAAAATGCCAGAGGGCATCGGTGATAAGCTCGTTATCCTGCAGCAGCTGGGTCATGGCGATGGCGACGAGTTCATCGAAATCGTGAAAATAGTAGTAAAACGTTCCGCGATTGCACTGGGCGGCGCGGGTCACCTCGCCAACCGACAGCTCGAAGATGCTGTTGTTCTCGATGAGCTCCCAAAACGCCTCGATGATACGGGTGCGCGCATCGGGCGCATCGGCGTCCTTACGCGGTCTCGCCATGCGCCTCACCGCACCCCTGCGCCTTGGCGTTCATGATGAGCATCTGAAGACGGTTCTCCACGTTGGCGAAGCTCACGTCGGGATCGTAGTCGAGCGGCAGGAACTGCGCCGTGGGATACTGCTCCTTGAGCGCATGGATGAGCCCGCGCCCCACGACATGGTTGGGCAGACACCCGAACGGCTGCAGGATCACGAAGTTGCGGCAGCCGCGCTTGGCGTGCTCGAGGATCTCCGCCGGAATCAGCACGCCCTCGCCCGCATCGAACGTATGGTGCAGGATCTTATCGCTCGCGCGCACGAGCTCGGGCATGCGCGTCGGCGGCTCGTAGAGCGGGCTCGCCGCGCCCAGGCGGTCGCAACGGTCGTGCGCGAGCTCGAACAGGTTGTCCGCCGTGGCGTACCAGGCCTTTTCGGGCAGCGACAGGTCAACGTGGAACTCGCGCGACTGCGCATGCTTGTAGAAATAGGTCTTGCGGATCACGTCGGTCATGCGCGCCTCGATGACCTCGAGCCCGTTGTCCTCGAGGTAGCGCTCGATCTCGTGGTTGGCGCCGAGATGGAAATTGAGCAGGTACTCGCCCACGATGAGAACGGTCGGATGCGGGTTCGAGCGGTCGTACGGAACGGCGTCCATGATCGCAAGCGCGCGTTTGAAGCCCGTCGCCTGGCCTCTCAGCCCGGAGCGCTCCATGCCCTCGATAACCTCATCGAGCGCGCGGTCGAACGCAGCGTCCGCCGCGCCCTTCTCGAGCTCGTAGGGACGGATGCGCCTAAGCATGGCCTCGAGGGCATCGATCATGGGAAGACCGTAGGCGATCTGGATGCTCGGGCCAAGGCCGAGCTTGAAGCCCGGATGCGCATTGTGGGCATCGACGTCGTCGTTGGTGAGCACCGGGACATAGTCGTATCCCGCGTCGTCGAGCGCGCGGCGCAGCAGGGGCATGTAGTGCGTCAGGCGGCAGTCGCCGATATACTTGCCAGTCACCACGGCGACGTCGTGCGGGTCGTACTTACCGCTCTCGAGTGCCGCAAGCGCCTCGCCGATCACGATTTGCGCGGGGAAGCAGATGTCGTTGTGCACATAGCGTTTGCCCAGGCGGATGGCATCCTCGCGCCCGATATCAAGGGCCTCGGCGCGCACGCCCTGATTGCGCATCGCCGCGGTCATGAGCCTGCAGAACGCATGGGAGGTGTTGGGGACCAGCGCGATCTTGTCGTGCCGGTCGCGCTTGGTGTACTTGACCTTATACGGGTCATCGAGCGGATGGACCGCGTGCACCCGGGCGCCCTCGGCACGCTCCTCCGCGCGACGACGGTTGACCGACTCGATAAACGAACGCACGCGAATGCCCATGGGACCGGCGACGTCGCTCTCATCGAGCTTGATCATCATCGGAACCTTGGAGCCCATCTCGCCCATCATGCGCGCGATCTCGTCGGTGAGATACGCATCGTGGCCGCAGCCGAAGCTGCCCATCTGCACGAGCTCGAGCTCGGGCGTCGATGCGACGATGACCGCGCACGACAGCATGCGCGCATGGTAGTTGTTCACGATGTCGATGCGGCTGTTGGAAAGATCGACGTTGCAGACCCCCGGCACCGCATCGGGCGTCAGCACGGGGATGCCGCGCTCAGAGAAGAGCTTGGGCAGCCCGTGGTTGACCAGCGGGTCGTTGTGGTACGGGCGCGAAGCGATCACCACCGCGTAGCCGCCGTCCTCGCGCACGTTCTCGAGCACCTGCCTGCCGCGCAGCTGCAGCTGGTTCTCAAACGTCTCCTGCGCGCGGTCCGCCTGCTCGGTCGCCTTGGCAACCAGGTCGGCATCGATATCGAAGGTCTCCTTGCACCACGCCTTGAGCTGGCGGTTTCGGTCGCCCTCGTCGTACCAGTGGAACAGCGGCGTATCGAACGGAACGCCGAAACGCTCCTCCGGGTTATCGGAATTGCGCATCACGTAGGGGTATCCCTTTACGACGGCGCACATCCACTCGCTGGTAGAGGCGGTGTTTTCGGTGGGCACCGTCGTGATGATGGGCATGAAGATGCGGTCGACGCCGGCGTCGACGAGATTGCGGATGTGCCCGTGGACGAGCTTGGCCGGGAAGCACACGGTGTCGGATGTGACGTGCGCCAGACCGCGCTCGTACATCGCCTTGGTGCTGCGTCCCGAGACGCGCACCTTAAAGCCGAGCGTGCTGAAGAACGTCGACCAGAACGGCATGGTGTCCCAGAACTCGAGCACACGGGGAATGCCGATCGTGACATCGCGCCCCCCGCAGACGGGAACCGTGGGGTACGACTCGAACAGCAGCTCCTCGCGGTCGACAAAGAGATTGGGGGCAGCCGCGGTCCGGTCGCGCCCCGTGCCGGGTGCCTGTGCCTCGCAAGCACCCTGCGGACGCAGCTCCTCCGCCGCGGGAACCTCGCGCACGAGCTCATCCCATGAGATGGCGCCGCCGCGCGGGCAGCGATTGCCCGTGACGTAAAGCGAGCCGTCGCCAAATGCCACGACCGCGCGCTGGCAGCGGTTGTTGCACCGACGGCAGGTAACGCCGCCGAACTCGCGATGCTCGAAGCGCTCCACGGCATCGAGCCCGATAAACGACGTGTCGGCGTCGCCCTTGCGGCATTCCTCGCGCGCGAGCAGGGCGATACCGATAGCGCCCATCAGCCCCGGGTGGGGCGCACGCGTGACGGGTTTGCCCAGATACTGCTCGAATGCGCGCAGCACCGCGTCGTTTCGGAACGTGCCGCCCTGGACGACGACTTTGTCGCCCAGACGGTTGAGATTTGAAACGCGAATGACCTTGGTGAACACGTTCTCGATAATCGAACGGCAGAGACCGGCCATGATGTCGCCCGGACCCTTACCGCGCCGCTGCTCGGAAACGACGCTGCTGTTCATGAACACCGTGCAGCGGCTGCCGAGAACGGCGGGGGCTTTGGACGAAAATGCCTCGGTCGCGATATCCTCAACGGCTATTCCGAGGTTTTTGGCAAAACCCTCGAGGAACGAGCCGCAGCCCGCAGAGCACGCCTCGTTGACGACGATATCGGTCAGCACGCCGTGGTTGAGCCAGATGGCCTTCATATCCTGTCCGCCGATGTCGAGCACGAAGGTCGCATCGGGAACGCATGCGCACGCGGCGCGGGCGTGCGCGACCGTCTCGACCGTATGGTAGTCGGCGTGGAACGCGCGCGCGAAAAGCTCCTCGCCGTATCCCGTGGTGCCCACGGCATCGATCGCAAGCGTGACTCCCGCTGTCTCCCAGCGGTTCTTCAAGCTGACAAGACCCTGTTGGGCGACGTCGAGCGGTCTGCCGTTATTAGACGCGTAGAACGAATCGACAAGCTCACCCGCCTCATCGACCAGGGCGAACTTGGTCGTCGTGCTCCCCGAATCGATACCGAGCGCCACACGCACCGTCTCTCCGGGCGCATACGCATCCGGACCCTTTGCCGGCGTCTCTTTGCCATGGCGTGCCGTAAAATCCGCCTGCTCGGCAGGTGTGGCAAAAAAGGGCTGGGCAAGACGTCCCTCCCCGCTTGCGGGCGCGACCGTCTCGAGCTTATCCAGCCGGACAAAAGCGTCGGGAAGGTCGATCGGTTGGGACGATGCGAACATGTCGGTCAGCGACAGGGCGGCACCGCGCGCGACCATGATCTGCGGATCGCGCGGGACGATAACCTGATCGTCCGATAGATTCAGTTGCTCCCGGAACACGCGGACCAGCGTGGGGTTGTAGGCGAGCGTACCGCCCTCGAAGATTACCGGCGGCTCGATGTCGATACCCTGGGCCAGACCGCCGATCGTTTGGCGGGCGACCGCGTGAAGCGCCGAAAGCGCCAGGTCGGTGGTAGGAATGCCCTCGTTGAGCAGCGGCTGGATATCGGTCTTTGCGTACACGCCGCAGCGGCCCGAGACCTCGTGGACGGTCGTTCCCCGGCTTGCGAGCTGCTCGAACTCGCCCGATTCGGTGCCGACCCCCATGAGCTTTGCCATCTCGTCGATAAATGCACCGGTACCGCCTGCGCACGAGCCGTTCATGCGCATGTCGGCAACCTCGATGTCTCCCTTATCGTTGGTGCGGAAGAAGATTATCTTGGCGTCTTGGCCGCCCAGCTCGATGGCGCAGCGCGTCTGCGGATAGAACCTGCTGATCGCGAGCGCGTTGGCGACCACCTCCTGAACGTACGAGGCGCCCAGCGCGGTCGCGATATCGCGCGCACCAGAGCCGGTCACCGCAACGCGCAGCGACTCATGGGGAAAGCGCTCGGCGAGCTCGCCGAGCATGGCGCGCACGCTCGCTGTCTGACACGCCCCGTGGCGGCGATATCCCCACCACGCCTCGGTCATATCCTCGTGCATCGCGTAAACTTTGGTCGTCGTCGACCCTACGTCCAGTCCTACTAGCAACGCCATAATGCTCCGTCTCTCGCATTTTTCCTGCTAGAGATATACCACTCTACGTAATACAACAGACTGTTGTATTTAAACTCCGTATAAAAAGCGGCTGCCGAAACGCTTCAGCAGCCGCCGAATGCACCAACAGATTGTTCTGCGCGCTAGCACGTCGGGCAACGGAGCAGCACGGGCCCTCCGGTCATGCGCACCGCTCACGCCCGCAATGTCGCCGAGAGAGCTATCCACGCTTAGGGCTCCAACCAAGCAAGTCGCCCGCGCTCAGCAGATCCCTAAGCGAGCTACTCGCACTCAGAAGCCATAGCCTGCTCCAAGAGCTCGGCATGCTCCTCCTCGAAAACCGTCCCCACAGGGAAGGCGCGACGGAAGACGAAGTGGGAAATCGGACCGGCTACCAAAAGGTTCCACGGCAGCGCCATCACAAAATTATGCGGAATGTTGATCATCCAGATCGCGGGCACGGAATACAGGTTCGCAAGGATGCCGCCGGGCATGTGCGTCAGACCCTCGCAGGCACCGTACAGCGACATGATGATGACCATGGGAACGAACATGCAGGAGCTGACGGCGAGCGTCATGGCAAGTGGCGAGCTCTTGCCCGGCGTGACCAAGTACTTAAAGGCGAAACCCTTGGCGAGCGGGCTGGCGACGAACCAGTCGCAGCACATGGCAAAAATGTAGGCAACGGGGAAGCCGAGCCACGCAGCGGCAACGACCTCGCCGTTGATGGCCCCGTGCTGCAGGGCAACGTTGTAGATGCTCATCCAGAGCACCATGCAAAAGCACATGATAAAGGTGAACAGCAGGCTCTCTCGTTTGTTGATAGGCATAAAGGGCAGATTCCTCTCTGTGTTGTACCGCGGCGCCACGCAACAAAAACGGGCGGGCAAGATGGAGCTGTTGGAACTTCATCTCGCCCGCCCGTGTTACGCGCGTCTGCGACTACTTATGTGGTGGAACTACCCTAACACGAACGGCGCGCGCTTCGTAAGCGTTGAGTTTGTGGAGATGCAGGGCACCAAAACCCCCGACCCCATAAGTTGCGGTGGAATACGGACTGTTTTGACCCTTTAAGCAACAATTCAGTCCCTATTTCACCGCAACTCATTTGGTGCAAAGTAACCTGTCCCCCTTGCACCAATTAGCTGGTATGGCGCCAGCGAGGGTCGGTGAGGGTTCTCGCCACGCCCAAGCCAACGGGCAGAAACGCCACGATGAGCACTGCGCGCACAAACCAGCCGAGCATGTTGACCGTGTCGAAGGTGCACATGTAATACATAGAGCGATAGAGATACAGACCGGGCACCATAATGACAATCGAAGGCACCGTGAGGGCGATGCGCGGGTAGGTGAGCTTGACTTCGGCCAAGCTTGCCAGCAGACCCGATACCAGCGCGCCGATAAACGCTGCTGCCTCGGGAGGCATTCCCGTGCTGAGGCCCAGGAAGGGAATCATCGTCGGCGCATCGACAAGGGTCAGACGCAGGGTATTGGACACGGCGCCGATCAACCCAGCTGCCGCGGCCATCTTTACCGGGCTGTTGAACATCACCGAGAAGCCGAATACGCCAACGAAGCTCATCACCACGCGCAGGAGCGTAAGGGCAAGCGGCGAAAGGCCCAGTGGGGCAAAGTCGTCCGGCGCCAGGCCAACACACTCGGCAACCATCCAACCTACGAGCGTCGCCATCACAATAATCGATACGGCATATGAAAGGCGCTCGATACCGCTTCGCATGTCGAGCTTGGCGATGTCGAGGCCCGCCGTAATGAGCGGAAAGCCGGGAATCACAAAGAGCATGGCGCCGATATAGCCTTCTTGGTGCGACATTGCCCCCGGTATGACCTGGCCAAGGCCGAGCAATGCCAGCAGATACGAAACGCAAGCGAGCGCAACGCCGGTCGTCAGCGCGCTGAACTGACCAAGGCCTTGCTTGAGAATATGGGAGCGGGCAAAGTTGCCGACACCCGCGCCCACAAACGCGCAGGCCATCTCGATAGGGCCGCCGCCGAGCAAAAAGACGAAGGCGCCGCAAGCACAAGCTGCCGCAAGGCCCTGTTGCCAGGGAGAGTAATCGGGTTTTGAACTCTCAACGGTCTTGAGCATCTCGTGGTATTCGTGCACGGTAAACCGGCGCCCATACGTCTCGATTTCCTTTAAGAAGCTCTCCATCATCCAAATGCGATGGGTATTGACTCCCGTTGTGGGCAGGCTGACAACCTCGTTAAAGCAGTGGCCATCTTCGATGCAGGTGCACTCAAACGACAGAAGACTTAAGTCAACGTGGATGGTGACACCGAGTACGGCGGCAACACGATTCATGGTATCGCGCACGCGCCAGGCACCCGTTCCGCTTGCCAGCATAAGCATGCCGGTGCGGCAGATGATGGATGATTTATCGGTGAGCGGCGCATCGACGGCAAGCTCATCGCCTGCCGTCACGATCTGGTGCCAGTCAGTTTTCATATGGAGCGCGCCGGCACGAACGCCGTGGTGCATGGGGGCTCTCGAAAGCAGCGAGTCAAGGCGCGAAGGCTGTGGGGGCTCCGTTGATTCGTCCTCAACCTCATCAGTCTCTTCATCGACCAGATCAAAGGAATCAAGCGGCGCTGGCTCGCGACGGTCGATCAGCTCCTCGTCCTCATCATCAAAGTAATTGAACTGATCGAGCATGTCCTCTTCGATTGAACGCTCGCTCGCGTCGTCCATATAGACGCTCCCTTCCTACCGACTAACCCCCATCCTAGGCAGCAACGGCTAAAGGAAACATAAAAGAGACGGCTGTCATGCGAGCCATGTGCTCAACAGCCGTTGGGCAGTCGTTTAAGAACGTCCCCAATGATTACATCGATGTTCTAAGTGTCAACCAAGTCAACGCCGCAGGTAGAGGACGGACAGCGAGCGACGTCCAGGGCGAACAAGTTGGCATGAAAAAGGCAAGGCATAGACCTTCTGGTCATGCCTTGCCTTTTGAATGACAAATTGTCGCCCTGGGCGGCGCGCAGCGTCAACTGGTTACGCGGGTTGGTAAACCCGCGTAACCACCTAGGTCGCGCCCTTGAAGTTGAACGTCAGATTGTCCAAATGCGGCCCGCGCAGCGTCGAGCCGTTACGCGGTTCGTAGAACCGCGTAACAAGTTAGTACATCTTTGCGCCGGCGGGGATGGAGGCGTCGAGCTGGATCAGGTTGAGGCGCTCCTCGCCCTCCTCCTCGTGGACAGCGCTGATCAGCATGCCGCAGCTGGGAATACCCATCATCTTGCGCGGAGGCAGGTTGGTGATGGCGAGCAAGGTCTTGCCAACCAGGTCCTCGGGCTCGTAATAAGCGTGAATACCGGAGAGGATGGTGCGGTCGGTGCCGGTGCCGTCGTCGAGCGTAAAGTTCAGCAGCTTCTTGGACTTCTTGACGGCCTCGCATGCCTTGACCTTCACAGCGCGGAAATCGCTCTTGGAGAAGGTATCAAAGTCGACGAACTCCTCAAACAGCGGCTCAACGGCGATCTTGGAGTAATCGAGCGTGGGCTTAAGCGACTTAACGAACGGGCTCGCGGCGTTGCCGGCCTCGGCAGCCTTGGCGGCAGCGGCACCGGACTGGAAACCCTTCTCGGGCTTCATGTGCGGGAACAGCAGCACGTCGCGGATAGAAGCCTGGTTGGTAAGCAGCATGACCACGCGGTCGATACCAATGCCAATGCCGCCTGCGGGAGGCATACCGTACTCGAGGGCGCGCACGTAGTCCTCGTCATACTCCATGGCCTCATCGTCGCCGCCGGCCTTCTCGGCCATCTGGGCGGCAAAGCGCTCAGCCTGGTCGACCGGGTCGTTGAGCTCGGAGAATGCGTTGGCGTACTCGTGGCCGGCGATGACCAGCTCAAAGCGGTGGGTCAAACGCGGGTCGTCCTCAAAACGCTTGGCGAGCGGGCTGACCTCGATGGGGTAATCGCACACGAAGGTCGGGTTGACGATGGTGTCCTCGCCCAGCTCATCGTAAATCTCGGCGATGATCTTGCCAGCAGTCCACTCGGGCTTGATCTCCAGGCCCTTCTCGCGCGCGGCGGCAGCAAGCTCCTCGACCGGCGTGTCGATGGTGACCTGCTTGCCGAGCACGTCGGAGACGATATCGGTCATGGGGCGACTTGCCCACTCACCGGACAGGTCGATAGTCTGGCCCTGATACTCAATAACCTCGGGGTTGCCGATAGCCTTGTTAGCGGCCTTGATGACGCCCTGGGCGAGCGCCTTCATGCCCTCGAGATCGGAGAAGGCGCGGTAGGCCTCCATCGTGGTGAACTCGGGATTGTGGGTAAGGTCCATACCCTCGTTGCGGAAGATACGACCGATTTCGAACACGCGCTCAAAGCCGCCGACGATGCAGCGCTTGAGATGCAGCTCGGTGGCGATACGCAGGTAGCACTCCTGATCGAGAGCGTTGAAGTGCGTGATGAACGGCTTGGCAGTAGCTCCGCCCTGGATGGTCTGCAGGATAGGGGTCTCGACCTCCATGTAGCCATCGGACTCCATAAAGCGGCGGAACGTGGAGAGAATCTGCGAACGCTTGCGGAAGGTCTCGCGAACGTCGTCGTTGGCGATCAGGTCGACATAGCGCTGACGATAGCGGGTCTCCTTGTCGGAGAGACCGTGGAACTTCTCGGGCAGCGGGCGAACGGCCTTGGACAGCAGCGTCGCGCTCTTGGGGGCAACGGAAAGCTGGCCACGCTTGGTGCGCACGACTACGCCGGCCACGCCCAGGATATCGCCCAGGTCGAGTGCCTTGAGCGTATTCCAGGCGGCCTCGTCCATGTCGTTGATGCGGCAGAACAGCTGAATCTCGGCAGTCGCATCGCGCACAACGATGAACATGATCTTGCCCTGACCGCGCTTGGCGACCACGCGGCCGGCGATCTTCACGACGTCCTCGGTGTCCTCGCCATCGGCAAGCTCGGCGTACTTAGCCTCGATGTCGACGACGTAGTCCTCAACCTCGGAGTGCTCGGGATAGGGGTTCTGGCCCGCCTCGAACAGGGAGGCACGCTTGGCCAGGCGGGTGGCGCGCTCGTCGTTGAGCGTCGATGCCTGATCGGCGGCGTTCTGGTTCTCTGCCATAAGTTAGCTCCTCAAACTAAAACGCTCCCCAGGATTCGGTCCCAGGGAGCGAAAACATACCTTTACGCGGGACCGTGGTCTAGCGTGCGATCTTGGCGATGGTGTAGACGCGAGTCTTGCCGGAAGGCGTAACGACCTCGACGGAGTCGCCCTCGCCATGACCAATGATGGCGTGGCCGACCGGAGACTCGTTGGAGATCTTGTGCTCGAGCGAGTTGGTCTCGGTGGTACCGACAAGCGTGACCTCGATGAGCTCACCGTTGGGGTCGACCAGGGTAACAGTCGAGCCAATGGAGACGATCAGGTCGCCCGTGCTGGCAGCGATCTGAGCGTTGGCGAGGATGGCCTGGATCTCGGCGATACGAGCGGCGTTCTGGGCCTGCTTGTCCTTGGCGGCATCGTACTCGGAGTTCTCCGAAAGGTCGCCGAACGCGCGGGCTTCCTTGATGTCCTCGACGATCTCCTTGGCGTAATCGCCCTCACGCCAAGCGAGCTCCTCGACGAGCTTCTGGCGGCCCTCAGCGGTCAGTACGATCTGGCTTGCGTCCATACGGATATCTCCCCAACTATGATGTAACGATCAACTGTCAACAAAAACGAAAAAAGACCGGCTAGCCTGCGGGCAAGCCGGTCAGGTGCTCACCCCAAAGGGATGGGACTACTCTGCGTCCGCGTCGCTGTCCTCTGCCTTCTTTTGCTTGGCAGCAGCGAGCTTGGCCTCGAGCTCTGCGATCTCCTTGTCCTCCTTGGACTCCTCGACCACAACGTCCTCGGCCTGCTTGGTTTCGCCCTTATCGTCGCCCTCCATACCCTCGCGGATATTCTTGACGGTAGAGCCGAGGGACTTACCGAGCTTCGGCAGGTTCTTAGGCCCAAAGATAATCAGGACAACAACGAGAATAATGATGAGCTCAGGAGCCCTCAGTCCAAACATGTAGACCTCCACAATACAGCGAGACAAGCTCGAATGAGTATACCGCGGGTATCGCGGTATCACAACAATAGCTAAAAAAAGGGACCGCAAGAAGCGGTCCCTCCTCATGCTCTGGTCGGGTTGACTGGATTTGAACCAGCGACCCCTGCGTCCCGAACGCAGTGCTCTACCAAACTGAGCCACAACCCGTTAGCTCGACTATAGTAACAAAGATTTCCGTCGTGTGCCAGAGAAATTTTTACTTCTTTGGCGCTTCAATGCGAACCGTGTCGGAAACGAGCTCCGTTGCATAAGCCCACCAGCCGTTTTGATGAGCGGCTGCCGAAAGATTGGCTGCCGTGGCGGCGCTATCGCAGAGAGCAAACGAGCAGGCACCCGAACCGCACACGTTTGCGGCAATGGTACCGTCCTGTGAACGAAGCCAGTCGAGCACTGTTTGAATCCGCGGCTCCATCTGCGCGGAAATGACACCCAGGTTGTTGTGGACGAGCGCGTAGGCCGCCTCTGCGTCTCCCGAGCGAAGGGCAGATGCGATCGCTCCAGGCTTGTCCGCAGGCGCTGGGGTCTCGTCAAAACGTCGATAGGCTTCAATTGTTGAAACGCTTGCCTCGCGCGGCTTGACCAGCACGACGGGTGTCGCGGGAAGTGCGGGGTACTCAGTTGCCAGCACGTCTCCCCCACCCACGTAAAATGCAGGGCTGGCATGCAAAAAGAAGGGAACGTCGGCGCCAATGCCGAGCGCGATGTTGTCCAGCGCGGGATCGGCACGGTCGATACCCCAACTCTCTGCCAAGGCGACAATGACCGCCGCGGCATCCGTCGAAGGACCGCCCAGGCCGGCACACAACGGGATGCGCTTCTCGATCGTGATGCAGACATTGGCTTCGCGACCATAATGCTCGGCCATAGCGAGCGCAGCACGATACGCCGTATTCTTTTGCATGGGAAAGTCGGATGTCGGAATCGTCTGGACGGTCAGCGCCTGTGCCGGCGTAACCGTCACGGTATCGACAAGACCGACGGCTGCCATCAGGGAATCGACCTTATGGTAGCCGCGGTCGTCACGCTCGGTATGAACCCCTAGATAGAGGTTGATCTTTGCCGGCGCGGAAAGGGTCAGGGACCAATCGGTCACCGCTAGTGCTCCTCGAGCTGATTGCCGAGCGGGGTAAAAATGTGCTCGCCGCTCTCGGGGTCGAACAGCTCGACCTGGCCGGTGAGAACATCAATATACTGGTAGGACTGACGCGACTTGCGGCCACGGCGCTCGTCGACCTCGACGATAAAGACTGCCGGATGGACGCTCTTGATGGTGCCCATGCGCTCGACGACGCGGGTGCGGCCCATGTTGGCCTTCACCTTAACGCGATCGCCCACCATATCGGTCAGCTTCTCGTGGATGTCGTCGACGTGATTGACTTCCATCTCTTCCATGAACAGGGCCTCCAGAAGGTGCAATTCAAAAAGGGGATAATACCCCTAAGATAGACAAAACTCTTATACTATAGCACCCTGTTGTGGCCATACGCAAGTAGCTAATTAGCTACTTACAGAGTATCGGTGTCCAGGACGATGGTGAACGGACCGTCGTTGACCAAGTCGACTTTCATATCGGCGCCGAAAATGCCATGCGCTACGTGCTCGACGTCCTCGCGCACAAGCGTCAGGAAGTACTCGTAGAGCTCGTTGGCGACATCGGGGGCGCCGGCATCCGTAAACGATGGACGGCGGCCGTGACGGCAATCGGCGAACAGCGTGAACTGCGACACCACGAGAACCTCGCCGTCGACATCGGCAAGTGCCAGGTTGGTCTTGCCGTTCTCGTCCTCGTTAATGCGCAAGCCCCGGAGCTTGCCCCACAGCTTATCGGCCTCAGCGCGCGTGTCGCCGTGACCCACGCCCAGCAGCACCAGATAGCCGCGCCCAATTTTGCCCACGCACTCGCCGTCGACCGTCACGCCGGCGTTGAGCACGCGCTGCACCACCGCACGCACGGCCTACTCCTCGCCCGTCAGTTTGGCGGATAGGTGCTCGAGCGCATGGAATCGATGGCTGATGGCGTTCTTCTCGTCCGCCGTCAGCTCGGCCATGGTCTTGCCCGGCGTGTCGACCGGCAGGAACAGCGGGTCGTAGCCAAAGCCGTGATCGCCGCGACCCTCGTGTGCGATAACGCCCTCGCAGGCGCCCTCACCATAGGTGACCAAACCGTCCGTGTCGATGAGCGCGACGACGCTCATAAAGCGCGCAGTGCGGTCCTCGTCGGCCACGCCCTCCAGATTCACGAGCAGTTTGGCATTGTTGGCGGCATCGTCGCCGTGAACGCCCGCGTAGCGCGCGCTATACACACCGGGCTCACCATCCAGCGCGTCAACGACCAGGCCCGAATCGTCGGCAATGGCCATGAGCCCCGTCTCTTCGACGGCAGCCTGCGCCTTGATGATGGCGTTCTCCAAAAACGTCGTACCGTTTTCCTCGGGGTCCTCAAAATCGCCCAGCTGACCGAGCGCCACAAAGCGAACCTCGGGCATAACCTTGCCCAAAATGGCCTCGATCTCGGTGAGCTTATGGGCGTTGCCCGTTGCCACGACGATGGTCGCCGCCGGGTCGAGGGTGTCGATGTCGATCTTCTCAAGTGCCATGAGTGGTCTCCTTGTCCGTATAGCAAAGTCACGTAAAAGGGACCGGTCCGTCGGCGTCTCCCCTTTCATGTGGCATCAACCTTATCTATCGGCGTTTCCGCAGATAAAACCTGCCAAAATAAACCCGTCCCTTTTTGGCAGGTTAGGCGAGGACTTGGCGCTGGAGCTCGATGAGCTCGGCAATGCCCTTGTCGCCCAAATCGAGCAGGGAATTGAGGCGCTTGCGGTCGAAGGGCGCCTGCTCGCCAGTGCCCTGAAGCTCGATCATCTCACCGGTATCGGTGGCGACAAGGTTCATGTCGACCTCGGCGTGACTGTCCTCGGAATAATCCAGGTCGAGCAGGGTGTTGCCGTCGACAACGCCCATGGAAATCGCGGCGACCTGGCCCGTGAGCGGAATGCGCTCGAGCTTACCCGCCTCGACCCACATGGCAAGGGCGTCGTGCAGCGCCACCCAGGCGCCGGTAATGCTCGCCGTTCGCGTGCCGCCGTCTGCCTGAATCACGTCGCAGTCGACGGTAACGGTGTACTCGCCGAGTGCCTTCATGTTGACGACGGTACGCAGGCTGCGACCGATGAGGCGCTCGATCTCCATGGAGCGGCCCTTACGCTTGGCGTACTCGCGCTTGCAGCGCTTACCGGTCGATGCCGGCAACATGGCGTACTCCGCCGTTACCCAACCGGCCTTGGCGCCCTTGCGCCAGCCCGGTACGCCCTCCTCGATGGTGGCAGCGCACAGCACGCGCGTATCGCCAAACTCGGCCAGGCACGAGCCGTGGGCGTGCTTCATGACGCCGCGAGTAAGCTTGATGGGGCGCAGCTCATCGGCAGCGCGGCCGTTGGTACGATTGACCTGCATATACTCCATAGAAAAATCCTTTCGGCAAAAGGTGAACGTGAGCCTTTGGTCGGTGACCTTATATCTATTTGAGTTCGTCGATATCGATATGCTCAATACTCTTGAGCGGCTGGCCAAAGATAAAACTGCCCGCCACCGCAAACTCGGCAATGTTATCGGCCGTCGTTGCAAAACGATGCTGCGGCTCGGCTGCGTCGCCCGCCAGCTGCTCGCGGCGCGTGAGAATATCGGTCAGCTCGCGCGTGGTCTCCTCGGCAGAGCTCACCACGCGCACTCCGGGACCCAGCGCATGGCGAATAGGCCCCACGAGCAGCGGAAAATGCGTGCAGCCGAGTACCACGGTATCGATGCCGTGGTCGCGCAGCGGTTCAACCGTGGCGCCGACCAGCGCGCGTACGGCAGGCGTATCAAAGATGTCCTCGTTCTCGAGCCACTGCTCTTGCAGATGCGCGCCCGAGGCGAGCTCGTGCTCAACGACCTCGACAAAGCTCGAGGCAGGGCAGCCGTATACGTCGACGCCGGCATCCAGGTCCTGAATGGCACGCGTGTAAGCGCCTGAGCGAATGGTGAGGTTGGTGGCGAGCACGCCCACCCGGCGCGTGCGGGTGCTGTTGATTGCCGCGCGTGCGCCCGGTGCGATCACACCGATGACGGGGACGTCGAGCACCTGCTGGGCCAAACGCAAGGCCGCAGCGGTCGCCGTATTGCAGGCGATGACCATGATCTTGACGTCGTGCTTCGACAGCCAACGGCCCGCCTGCAGTGCAAACGAGCGCACCTCGTCCTCGGTGCGGGTGCCGTAGGGGCAGCGCTTGGTGTCGCCAAAGTAGTAGACGGACTCGTGCGGCAACGCCGTTGCGATGGCGCGTGCAACCGTCAGACCGCCCAGACCAGAATCGAACACGCCAATCGGGCGCGTGTCGCCTGCCGGATTCTCGATATCGGACATTACCTCACCAGATTCTCTCTCGAAAAGATATGGCTCAGAACGATAGGGGCGCGCTACGAACGGGCCGCGACGAGCAACTCTGCCGTTGCCGCCCAGCCATCGACAATCTTGCCGCGCGTGACGTAGGCGTTATCGCAAGCATCCAGGAACTCGGGCGCGCCGGCGCTGGTCAAACCGTTCTCGACCAGGCAGAACGTGCCCACGTGGTCAGCCATGTAGAAGTCGGACTCGGAATCGCCGAGCGCCAGCGTCTCCTCGCGCTCGATACCCAGGTGCTCACAGAAACGTGCGATGGCAACGCCCTTGTTGAGGCCGGCGGGATTGATGTTAAACGCGCGGCCATCCTCGACGCGTTCGAGCTCGAGCGTCGTCGGCTTGGACAGATGGGTCAGGTGACCGTTGCAGGCCCAGACCAGGCCACAGCCGGCCTCGTCAAGAATGGCCTGGACCTCGTCGTCGGGCACATCACCGCGCATGCCGACGGTGACCTCGCGGTACTTGTAGCCAGTCGACATGTCGTTGTGGTACTCGATCTTATGCGGCCAGCGAGCGAGAATCTTCTCGCACACGCCGGTCTGCTCGATCACCTGATGCGGCGTGAGGCCGCAGGCGGGGTCGTAGGGCATATCGCCGGTCAGGTACTCCCAATCGTTGGCCTTGAGGTCGTACATGACCAGACCACCCATCTCGCCGATGTAGGAGTTGAGGCCGAGCACGCGCGCATCCTCGTGGATCATGGTGCGGTTGCGGCCCGAGGTGGGAACCACCTGGATGCCGGCGCGGGCAAGTGCCACGACAGCCTCGACGAGCTTGGTCGAGGGGTTGCCGTCGTTGTCGCGCAGCACGCACGAGCCAGGAGCGAGCATCGTGGCGTCCAGATCGGTAAAGACGTACTTGACCTTGGCAAGACGCTCGCGCATCTCGCCCGAAAGCTCAGCGACGGTCGGCAGGGTATTGTGGGACATGGTCACTCCATTACGTAGAAGGGGCTTCTGGTCTTAGGCGTCGTACGCCGCAAGGGTGCGCTTGAGAATCGAACCGTCGCGCTCGCAAGGCTCGGGTCCGTTCTTGCGCAGCATGCGCTCTTCCTCGCCCTTACCGGTCACGATGACCACGGCAGGACGGACGGTTTCGCGCACGGCAGTCTCGATAGCGGCAACGCGATCAGTCACGATTTGCCAGTTATCATTTCCCTGCGCTTGAACGTTGTGCGCGATCTCGGCGCAAATATCCTCGACGTTCTCGGGGCCGGGGTCGTCCTCGGTAATCACGATTCGGTCGGCATACTTGCCAGCGGCGATGCCCATCGTGGTGCGTCGATCGACACCCTTACCGCCCGTAGCGCCAAATACAACCGCCAGCTCGCGCTCGGGATAGTTCTCGCGCAAGTCGCGCAGGAGTGTCTCGAGGCTCATGCCGTTATGTGCAAAATCGACGATACCCAAGATTTTGCCCGATACGGACGGATAGAGCTCCATACGGCCGGGAACGAAGACGCCCTCAAAGCCGTGAACGACACCCTCTTCGGAAATGCCCAGGGCCTCGGCGCAGGCAATAGCGGCAAGCGCGTTGGACACATTGAATTTAACCGGCGTGGGAATCACAATGTCGCGCGTAAAGCGGGGCGTGCGCACCGTTGCCACCACGCCGCAGTCACCATTACGAATCGCCAGCGCAAGCACGTCGGCACGCTCGTCGGTCAGGGAGAACGTCACCGTACGTTCGCAACGAGATGCCGCTTCGAGCACGCGATCGACCTTATCCATATCGAGATTGACCACGGCAAAACGGCTCTGCGAGAAGATTTTGAGCTTGCTGGCAAAGTAATCCTCGAGCGTCGGATGCTCAATCGGCGAAATGTGATCCTCGCCGATATTGGTAAAGGCGCCGACTTCAAAGGCGATCTTGCCTGTGCGCTCGTATTTGAGGCCCTGGCTCGATGCCTCCATAACCAGCCACGGGGCACCCGCCTCCGCGGCATGTGCGATGCGAGACTGCAGCAGGAAGGATTCGGGGGTCGTCAGTTTGGAAGGGCCTGCCTCGATGCCGTCGTCGAACTCAATGCCCGTATTAAGAGCGGGTCGATGACAGCCCGTAAGCTTGGCCTCGTTGGCGAGAATGCCGCGCAGATAAAAGCTGCAGGTCGACTTGCCCTTGGTGCCTGTGAAGGCGCAGACCTTCACCTTACCCGACGGGTGCCCATAAAAGGCATCTGCCACCACGGCGAGCGTGCGACGAACATCACTCACAATCACCGCGGGAAGATCAACATCGTAATCGACCTCGGAAACGTAGGCCACGGCGCCATCGGCGATTGCCGAAAGCAGGTACTCACGCTTAAACGCGCGGCCCTTGCAGACAAACAACGTGCCCGAACGCACCTGGCGCGAGTCATCAGTCGCAAACTCAATGCGCTGGTCGCACGAAGCGCTCGGTCTGGAAACAACAAGGTCATCTTCCTCGAGCAACTCTATATAGCGCATCAGAGTTAGCTTCTCTTGTGTCGGACTCGACATACAAAGACCTCTCTCGCTAAATTCAGCCTTAAAGGGCAAAAGACGTCCCGCGGCAGAAACGATGAAACATTCTGTATTATCAACCATCCTAATATGCCACCTGGCCTTGCGCGCACTGCAGCCTTCTAAAAAATTGCATGGACTGCGTCGTGGGTTAATAAATGGCAACAGTGTTCACCCCGCGTAAAAACAAGGAAATCTGGGTGCTATTCTTTATCCAAATGTCTTGATGTGCCTCATTGACTCACAATGCCGACCCATCATGCCCAAGCAAAGGATTCCAGATGAAACGACACTTCGAACGTCGCCACCGCTCGTCACGCGTCCAGTTGACCCGGCGCATCGTCTGCGCCTTCGCGACGGTCGTTGTGGCCCTTGCCACCATCATCGGTGCGAGCGGCTGTTCGTCCTCCCAGAACGCCTCGAGCACCTACACACTCGTCGAGAATGGCAAGTTCACCGTCGCAAGTGACTTGGCCACACCCCCGTTTGAATACGTCAACGATTCCGGCGAAGACCAGGGCTTTACCTATGAACTCATGGGCATGATCGCAGACGAGCTCGGTCTGGAGCTCAACTACTTGCCGGCGCAAAAGTTCGACGGCATTATCCCCATGGTCAAACAGGGTGTAAAGACCGATGTCGGCGCATGTAACATCACGATTACCGACGAGCGCAAGGAAGAGGTCGACTTCACCGACCCCTATATCGACTCCAATCAGGGCGTCGCAGTTGCAAAGAACACTGGATACGACACGGTCGATAGCCTCAACGCACCGGGCGTCAAAATTGCCGTGCAGTCGGGCACCACGTCCGAGGAGTGGGCAATCGAGAACCTGCCGCAGGCAACCACCGTCAACTTTGACGACTGGACGGCAGCCTTCACCGCCGTCATGAGTGGTCAGTGCCAGGCGGTCGTATGCGACCTGCCCGTTGAGCAGTGGATGGTTTCGAACTCCTTTACCGGTATGGAGATCATCAAAGAGGTTCCGACGGGCGAGCAGTTTGGCATTGCCGTCTCTAAAGACAACCCCGGGCTGACACAGGCCATCAACGATGCCCTCACCAAGATCAAGAGCTCCGGCGCCTATGACAAACTGTACGAGAAGTGGTTTGGCATGGCACCCACGAGCGGGGCCGATAACAAGGATGTCTCGAGTTCAGACGACGCGACGGGCGCTTCACTTGCCGTCACCTCGGCGACCGCCAAGTCAAACGAAGACAGCGGCAACGGCGTGCTCGGCGGCATCGCAACCCGCCTGACCTGGGAAGCGACAACGGGTAGCGACGAGGGCGACGTTTCGCAAATTGAGTTTGAGCTGCCCGAGGGCGGATCGTTTGAGAGCACCGATGTTAAGGTCACGCTGCTCGACGGACTGAACCAGACGGGTGTCAAGGCATCGTGCTCGCTGGACGGTTCAAAGCTCGTCATCAAGTTCGCCGATCCCGTCGCTGCCGGCTCGCAGATTCGCGTTGTCGTCCCCGACGTCGTATTCCCGAGCAACGCGGGTGCCTATGCCGTCACCGGCAGCTATGTCGCCGACGGCGACAAGCGAGATCTTCCCGAGAGCCCCACCATCAGCGTCTCGGAGAGCACCATGGTGCAAGAAATCGTCGCCTGGCTCGATGCCCAGCCTTGGGTTGCCGCGTGGAACTCCAACCCGTTTTTGGGCATGTTCTGCAAGCCGCAGATTATCGTCACCTCAATCGCCTCGCTCTTTAGGGGCTGGGGCATAGCACTTGCCGTGACCGCTATCGGTTTTCCGCTCGCCATCCCCATCGGCTTGCTGTTTGCCTTTATGAAAATCAGTCATAGTCGTATGCTGCGCGGCATCGCCGTGACATACATCAACGTCCTGCGTGGAACCCCGCTCTTCCTGCAGATCTACATTGCGTTCTTTGGGTTCCCTATGATCGGTCTCAACGTGCCCAATCTGCCGCTCGGCGTTGGCGTGCTCGCCATCAACTGCTCGGCCTATCTTGCCGAGATTTTCCGTGCCGGCATCGAGAGCGTACCGCCTGGTCAATCGGAAGCTGCCTACTCGCTTGGCATGACTTGGTCCCAAGTTATGTCGCGCATCGTGATCCCGCAAGCCGCACGTTGCGTTATACCGACTATGACCAGCGAGTTCGTTATGCTGTACAAGGACACGTCGCTGCTTTCGAGCGTTGGCGTCATGGAGCTCATGCTGTTCTCCAAAAACCTCACGGCCACCACGGGCAACATTACGCCCTACATTTGCGCCGCACTTTACTATCTGGTCGTGACGATTCCGCTCATCCACATCGTCACCAAGGTGGAGCACCGTCTCGCCGAGCGCAGTAAGCGCTAACCGCTCATACATAGCATTCGCAACCACGGCCCGCCGCTTCGTCTGAAGATCGGGCCGTGGTTTTTTCGGTTCGCTCGGCGCTTATGCCCTATCACGAAACAAAAGATTGGCATGATAGTAAAGATTATTTGACATCAGCTGCCACAATCCTTGCGGCAGTACACCTGAGCCGTCAGCAGAAAGGATCTTGCATGTGCGGTTTTGTCGGTTTTACCGGTACAGATGAACAGAGTGAGCTGGTTCTCACGGCTATGATGAATCGCATCATCCACCGTGGTCCCGATATGGGCGGCCAGCATATCGTCGACAACGTTGCCCTTGGCTTCCGTCGTCTTTCGATTCTTGATCTTTCCGAAGCTGGAGCTCAGCCCATGTCGAGCGACGACGGCAAGGTCACGATTGTCTTCAACGGAGAGATCTACAACTTCCAGGAGCTTCGCGCCGAGCTGGAGACAGCCGGCTACGCCTTCCACTGCAACGCTGATACCGAGGTCCTGGTACACGGTTACGAGGAGTGGGGCGAGGACCTGGTCAACCGCCTGCGTGGCATGTACGCGTTCGTGATCCACGACCAGAACAAGAACAAACTCTTTGGCGCTCGCGACATCTTTGGTATCAAGCCGTTCTATTACTACCAGGCATCCGATGGCTCGCTGCTGTTTGGCTCCGAGATCAAGAGCTTCCTGGACCATCCCAAGTTTGAGAAGGCTGTCAACCACGACGCGCTGCGCCCCTACCTGACGCTGCAATTCCCCGCCACGGAGGAGACCTTCTTTAAGGGCGTGTTCAAGCTTGCCCCGGCGCATTGCTTTACGTATGACCTGACGACCAACACCATGGACATCAAGCGTTACTGGAGCTGTGACTTCACCGACGACAACTCCAAGACCTTCGATGAGTACGTGGACGAGTGCGACAAGGTCGTGCACGAAAGCGTCGCTGCGCACCGAATCGCCGATGTTAAGGTGGGCTCGTTCCTTTCTGGCGGCGTGGACTCCAGCTATATTGCCGCCTGTCTCATGCCTGACACCACGTATTCTGTCGGCTTTGATTACAAGAACTTCAACGAGACCAACTACGCCGCCGAGCTTTCCGACAAGCTTGGCATTAAGAACGTGCGCAAGATGATTACCGCCGACGAGTTCTTCGATGCACTGCCCGATATCCAGTATCACATGGACGAGCCGCAATCGAACCTGTCCAGCGTGCCGCTGTACTATCTGGCGCAGATGGCTTCCGAAGAGGTCACCGTCGTCCTTTCGGGCGAGGGTGCCGACGAGCTGTTTGCCGGCTATGAGTGGTACGAGGACACCCCCGAGATGCGCTCCTTTAAGAAGCGCGTGCCGCTCGGCGTACGTCGCGCCCTGGGCTCGCTCGTTCAGCATCTCCCCTACTTTAAGGGTCACAACTTCCTAACGAAATGCGCCGAGGTTCCCGAGCGCTGGTATGTGGGTCAGGCAAAGGTGTTCGATCCCTCCGAGGTCGACGAGGTGCTCAAGCCCGCTTATGACACTGGCAAGAACGCCGCGGAGATGTGCGCCGAGTACTACAAGCAGGTTCCCAACTGCTGCGAGCTTTCCAAGAAACAGTATCTGGATATGAACATGTGGCTGCCGGGCGACATTCTGCTCAAAGCAGACAAGATGTGCATGGCGCATTCTCTGGAGCTTCGCGTCCCGCTCCTGGACAAGAAGGTCATGGAGTTTGCCGAGCACATTCCCGCCAACTACCGTGTTAACGAAGAAGGCTGCAAGCTCGTTCTGCGTCACGCTGCCAACCGCACGCTGCCCGACGAGTGGGCAACGCGCAAGAAGGTGGGCTTCCCCGTACCGGTCAAGTTCTGGCTGCGCGAGCAAAAGTACTACGACTACGTAAAGGAATACTTCACCGCACCGTGGGCTGCCGATTTCTTTGACACCGATGCGCTCATGAAACTGCTTGACGATCACTTTGAGGGTCGCGCGCTCAACCAGCGCAAGATCTATACCACACTGACGTTCCTCATCTGGTATAAGCGCTTCTTTATCGACGAGGACAAGGGCGCCGAAGTCGCCGCGTAAGTTTCGTTATGAATTAGCGGTGAACAGCACGGGGTTTCCGCTATACTCAATCTCTGCGGGCGATTGGCGCAACGGTTAGCGCAGGTGCTTTACACGCACAAGGCTGGGGGTTCGAATCCCTCATCGCCCACCACTTGATTGAAAAGGCTCCCAGCGATGGGGGCCTTTCCTTTTTGGGCCCATCGCAGAGGGATTCGAACCCGCAAGGGTGCGGAGCTGAGGAAACGCGCAAGCGTTTTCCAGCGCAGCACGCGAGGAGCGGAGGCCCGAAGCGAAAGCGGGCGGCGAAATGGACCCTTGGCGAATACCCGTGTACAAAAAATGCCAAATATGAGTACTGCTACCTTTTTGGTAGCAGCGTTTTCGAAGTCATGCAAGGCAAATCCGACATTAGAACGACGACTGATAGTCCAGTTAAGCCAATTTAGTTACTGCAAAACTGGACATATGTGGCCCAACTCATCTAAAAACGCCCAATTTATATGTTACGAAGTTAGTGCCCGTACTCATATTTGCCACTTTTTGCACACGGCCTATCCCAGCCATGGTAAATCGATAGCAAAACGGGCTCCAGACCGCTGAATCGTGCCGTATATTGCACGTCCGCAGTCCGGGACCCGGTCCAAATTGAGTTATTGCGCTGTGTTAGGCCAAAACGTCCGACAAAATCTCGATCAGGCTGTCCACGTCGGCTTCCTCGCAGATAAGCGGCGGCAGGAAACGCAGCGTATGAGCTCCGGTCGCGTTAATCACGGCGCCAGCGGCAAGCGCGCGGGCAACAATATCATGCGCATCGCCCGCAGCGTCATCCAGATCGCAGCCGAGCATTAAGCCGCGACCGCGTACCTCGACCACATGCGGCAGCTTGGTGAGTTTTGCCTCCATATAAGCACCCACCTTGGCAGCATGCTCGGCATAATCGCCGCGCACGAGCGCGGAGAGCGTCGCGGCGCACGCCGCGATGGCCAAGCAGCTACCGCCAAAGGTCGAGCCGTGGTCGCCCGGCTTAAACACGTCGGCAATCTCTTTCTTTGCCACGACGGCACCCATGGGCACGCCGTCGGCAATGCCCTTGGCAAGGCTCATGATGTCGGGCTCCACGCCATAGGTTTGGAATGCAAATGGCTTGCCGGAGCGGAAGATGCCGCACTGGACCTCGTCGGCGATAAGCACGGCGCCCACTTCGTGTGCCAGGTCGCGCGCTGTCGCCATAAACTCCTCGGTCATGGGGTGCACGCCACTCTCGCCCTGGATCGGCTCGAGCATCACGGCACAAATCTCGCTCCCCAGCTGCTTAAAGATCGCACGCAGCTCGTCCACATCGTTGGGCGTGCAGGCCACAAAGCCACCCGGCAGCGGGCGGAAGCTGTCCTGCAGCCAATCCTGCATGGTGGCGGCAATGGTCTCGAGCGTACGGCCGTGGAAGCCGCCGCGCATGCACACGATGGTGTTGCCGCCATTACCGGCACGCTTGGCGTACAGGCGCGCGAGCTTCATCGAGCCCTCGTTGGCCTCGGCGCCAGAGTTGGCAAAGAAGGTCTCCCAAACCTGCTCATCCGCAGCCGGGGCACCAAGAGCAGCTGCCGTGGTCTCATCGCCGGCGACAATGGCATCGGCAAGCACGCGCGCACCATCTACGTCGTCGTTAGCAAGCTTGGACAGCAGCGCCGCGACCTGTCCGCGCTGCTCGATGTAGAAGTAATTGGAGACATGCATGAGCTTTTTGGTCTGCGCCTCGAGCGCCGAGAGCACAGCCGGGTCGCCATGACCTAGGCTGCACACGCCGATGCCGGCAAGAAAGTCGAGGTACTCACGGCCATCGTCGCCGGTGAGCTTCATGCCGTGACCCTCGACAAACTCGACCGGAGAGCGGCCAAAGGTATGCATAACGTAATGGGATTCAAGCGATTGCTGAGCTGCAAGTGACATGGGATGCCTTTCGTTGGGCGCCAGACGGCGCGGGGCTATGGGTACAGGAATGGGGCGGCTGCGGGTCAGCTAGACCGTCTGGAGCTTCTCGACCTCGTCAAGGTTCTCGGTCAGACGCGCAGCAAACGTCGAAAGCGGATGCGGATGCGTATCGAACTCGTAAGCCGTCTCGGTGGAATGGATCACGGTGCCGACGCCGGCATCGGTCAGCAGCTCCAGCAGCAGCGAGTGCGGCGTAGTACCGTTAATGATGTGGGCACGAAATACGCCGGCGGTAAGCGCATCGACAGCGGCGCGTAGCTTGGGAATCATGCCTTTGTCGACCTCGCCCCCATAGAGCATTTCGTTAACCTCGTCGAGCGTCAGGTTGGAGATAAGCGAATCCTTGTCGCTAAAGTCCTTGTACAGACCGTCGACATCGGTCAAAAAAATCGCCTTGTGCGCATGAAGCGCCGCCGCAACGGCGCCGGCGGCGGTATCGGCGTTGATGTTGAAGAAGCCACCGTCCTCCCCTGCCGCGACCGTGGCGATAACGGGAATGTACTCGCTGTCGAGCAGACGCTCGATATAGTCGGTGTTGACGTGCGTGACCTTGCCTACGCGGCCGAGCTCTGGGTCGAGTGGCTCGGCGATAAGGGTACCGGCGTCGCTGCCGGACACACCCACGGCCAGGTTACCGTGGTGGTTGAGCGCCGCGACCAGCTCCTGATTGACCTTGCCGCCCAGTACCTCGCGCACGATGTCCATGGTGGCAGGCGTAGTCACGCGCTGGCCGTTCTTAAACTCGACGGGGATGTCATAGTGGCTGAGCGCCTCGTTGATGGCCTTGCCACCACCGTGCACGATAACAGGGCGCATGCCGATAATCTTGAGCAGAACGATGTCGCTCATCACGTCACGACGCAGCTGCTCGTCGACCATGGCGGCACCGCCGTACTTGATAACGACCGTCTTACCGGTCAGGTTCTTAATCCACGGCAGCGCCTCGAACAGCAGCTGCGCGGTAACTTCGTTGGATTCGCTCGAGCGACAATCGCGTGCGAACTTCATAGTCTGCCTCGTCTTTCGTGTAGCTATCGCGCCGCACCTCGTTGCCCGCGACTGCAGCGGGACGCGCGGCACATCGGGAGTCTAGGAACGGTAGTCGCCGTTAATGGAGATGTACTCGTGCGTGAGGTCGCAAGTCCACACGGTGGTCGCCGCGTCCCCTGCGCCCAGGTCTGCCGAGATCACAATCTCGGGCGCCTCAAAACGTCGCAGGGCTTCGTCCTCATCGAAGGGGACCGTCAGGCCATCGCGACAGACGGGCATACCCATCATGTCGATGGACACATCTTCTTGGTTAAACTGCACGCCGCACTTGCCGAGCGCCATGGCAACGCGGCCCCAGTTGCAGTCGTGGCCGGCGATACAGGTCTTGACGAGCGGCGAGTTGGCAACAGCGCGGGCGGCGATATCGGCCTCCTCGTCGTTCGCGGCGCCGGTGACATTAACCGTCACGAGCTTGGATGCGCCCTCGCCATCTGCGGCGATGTTACGCGCCAGGCTCTCGCACACCTCATGCACGGCAAAGGCCAACTCGTCAAAGGCATCGGAGCCCTCAACAATAGGCTCGGCATCTGCGGCAGCGCCGGAAGCAAGCATGATGCAGGTGTCGTTGGTCGAAGTATCGGAGTCGACCGCTACCTTGTTGAAGGTCTGCTTGACGGTGGAGAGTAACAGGGCGTGGAGCGCCGCCGGCTCGACGGGGGCATCGGTAGTGATGACTGCGATCATGGTGGCCATGTTGGGCATGATCATACCCGAGCCTTTGCACATACCGCCCACCGTATAGGCATTACCTGCGTGCCCCGCGGCCTCGCTGCGGTAACACACGGCATACTCCTTGGAGTGCGTGTCGGTCGTCATGATAGCGCGGGCGGCATCGGCGCCACCGTGGGCGGAGAGCGCCTCGTAGGCGGCAGGAACGGCAGTCTCAAACGTGTCAATCGGCAGAATCTGACCAATTACGCCCGTGGAGGCGACCAGAATCTGCTGGGGCTCGCAGCCGATGACCTGCGAGGCGATGTTGCAGGTCTCGCGCGCGCAGGCAAGACCGGTCTCACCCGTGGCGGCGTTGGCATTGCCAGAGTTGACCGAAATGCCGGCAATGACGCCGTAGCCCTTGTCGGCGCCGCCCAGGTTGGCACGGCTCACCTGCACGGGCGCCGCACAAAAGCGGTTAGTCGTAAACACGCCGGCCCCGGGACAGGGTTTATCGGGCACGACGAGCGCGTAATCCAGGCGCTCGGGATTCTTGCGGAATCCGGCATGGATTCCCGCCGCCTTAAAGCCGGCTGCCGCCGTTATGCCGCCCTCTACGGCACGAATTTTGATATCGAACTGCTCAGCATTCATCGTCTTTATGACTCCTTATATCAAACAAAAAATGGGCATCGGTTGGTGCGCCATGCCAGCCACAATCATGAGACCAGCTTAAGAGTGGCGCCCCACTCGATGCCCGACTACCAAATCGCTAACAATCGAATGTGCTACAGCGGGCACGCCACTGTGGGCAAGCCTCGTCGCTCGTCAAAACCAAAGACGATGTTGGCGCACTGGACCGCCTGGCCTGCTGCACCCTTGCACAGATTGTCGATGGCGCCCGTAGCCACCAGAACGCCCGCGCGCTTGTTGAGTGCGAGGCCGATCTGAGCGGCGTTGGTGCCGACGACCGAAGCCGTCTTGGGCTGCTGGCCGGCATCGAGTACGCGCACGAAGGTGCGACCGGCGTAGAACTGCTTGTAATGGTCGACAACGTCCTCAAGGGTCAAGGTATCGATAGCCTGCGGCGCGAGCGGTAGCGTCACCGTGGAGAGAAGACCGCGCTTGAGCGGTGCCAGGTGCGGGGTAAAGACGACGCGATCGGTTAGACCCAAGATCTGCTCGATTTCGGGCGTGTGACGATGCTTGCCCACGCCATAGGCCTCCAGGTTTTCGTCCGCGCTGCAAAAATGCGTACGGGCGTTGCAGGACTTACCGGCACCCGTTACACCGCTGATAGCGTCAACGATCACGGGACCGCTCTGGGCAACCCAGCCGGCGCGCACGGCAGGCGCAGCGGCAAGGCTCGTTGCGGTGGGATAGCAACCGGCGCAGGCGACCAGCACGGGCTTGCCGTCGGCGTGGTCGGATGCAGCAGTCTCCAAATCCTGGCAAAACAGCTCGGGCAGACCAAAGGCGCGGGTCTTGAGCAACTCGGGGCTCGTGTGCTCGGCGGCATACCAGGCCTCAAAGGTGGCCTGATCGTTCAGGCGATAGTCGGCCGAGAGGTCAATGCAGGAGACTCCCGGGGCAAGCAGGGCGGGCACCTGTGCCATGGCAGCCGTGTGCGGCACGGCCAAAAAGACCGCATCGCAGTTCTTGAGCTCGGGGGCATCATGCGTCGTGAAGACAAGATCGCTTACGCCGGCGAAGCTCGGGTACACCGCAGACAACGGCTGGCCGGCATCGGCGTTGGACGTAATGGCAGCAAGTTCAAACTCGGGATGACCGAGGACGAGGCGAATGAGCTCGGCGCCGGCATATCCAGCCGCACCGACGATTCCAACCTTTAAAGACATATCGGACTCCTTGTCTGCAGTTATGCACCAATGCGCATCCCGCAGCCGTCGTTATGAAGTGGGTTGAAACTTTAGCACCAAAAGATGCATATATACGCAAATCTTTTACATATTCATGCATTGAAACAGTCCCGACACATTCACTCGAAGGAATTGACAAATAAATGCGGGCCCCGTATTGCCCAGTGCGCCTTACGGTGACGTTGCAATGTGGGGCCCGCTACATGCGAGAATTTGAATTGTCGAAGCTTGCTGAGAGACTCGTTTAGAGCTCGACCGGCACCCATTCGTCATGGTTGCAGATAAAGGCCTCGGGTTCCTCCACGCTAAAGAAGACGAGCGTGGGATCGTCTGCGCCCTCGTAGTGCTCGCCTAGGCGCTCCAGGTGCTTCCAGCCTGCCTCGCGCATATCGGGAGCGGCTTGGTCATCCAGACCCGCACGCCCGCGCAAGATGAGCCAGCCATGGCCCGGCCACCAACTCGTGGCCTCAAAGCGTTGATTTTGCAGCAGCTCTTGCCACACGTCTTTGGTGCGCGCCGTTACAAACCACAGCTTGCCGTCCTGGATCTGCGCAAACGAAAACGGACGCACATGCGGCTGCCCATCCACGCTCGTCGCCAGATACCACGCCGGCACCGACGTCAGATACTCCAACACCGTATTCAATCCGTCCACGTTTTCTCCTGCCACTAGCTAATTTGGAACGGGTAGTTAATGTGAGACACGCTAGAGCTCCAGGCGCTCTTCGCTGCCGTCGATATCACAGAAGCGGGCGGCGATATTTCGCACCGAGAAAAACGCAAGGCGACCGTCGTTGGCACTATCGTGTTGCTCGCCGATGCCCACCATGTGCTTAAAGCCGGCTTGGCGCACCCGGTCGCTCACGACCGCGTCGTCCTCGAGCGCGGCCTCGCCAGTCAGCACAATCCAACACTCCCCCGGTTTCCAACCCGAAACCTCAAACTTGGGGTTCGCGCTAAGCTCGGCCCACACATCCTTATCGCGCGAGGTGCAAAACCACAGCTTGCCATCATCGACCATGGCAAACGAGAACGGCCTCACGCGCGGCTGATGTCCGTCCGTCACGTCGGTCGTGGCGAGATACCACGCCGGAATACGCCTAAGATACGAACAGGCGCGCTCGAGCTGCGCCGTGCGGTCGTTGTCGGTCATAGGGACCCCTTTCCTGCGCTCGGATCGCGCCTAAACAAGTTGAAGATTGATGACGATGACGCAGATGAGCAGCAACGCCGTCACCACCGCTGCCAACGCATCGCCGCGGCCAAATGCAAGCGCATGCAGACGCGTGCGGCCCTGCTCGCCATGATAGCAACGGGCATCCATGGCGGCAGACAGCGTTTCGGCATGACGAAACACGCCCGTGAACAGCGGAATCGCCACACTGCCGAGCATACGCACGCCGCCGAGCGGGCCTCCCGTCACGCGCGCACCGCGGCTCGCCTGCGCATCGGCCGTCTGCTTCATCTCGGTGGCAAACTGCGGCATAAAGCGCAGCGCGATACCCATGATCATGCCGAGCTCGTGCGCAGGAAGTCCCACACGCGCAAACGGCGCGAGCAGGCGCTCAAAACCCGCGGTGAGGTCGAGCGTCGGTGTGGTGAGCGTGATAGCGCTCATACCGGCCATCATCAAGGTCAGGCGGCACGCCATAAAGGCGGCGGAATGCAGCGAGCCCTCGCTTATCTGCAAAAAGCCGAGCTGCCACAGAATGCGCCCGCTCTGGTCGGTAAACAGGCTGAGCACCGCGACCACCACGACGATCCCCAGCAGCGGCGCCATCGACGATAGGATACGGCGTAACGGCACCCGGGACACGGCATAGATCAGAACAACGAAGATTGCGACCGGGACCAGTCCGCGGAAGCTACTGACCGTGAGCGTCGTGATCAGAAACACAAAGCCCAAGAGCAACTTAGTTCGCGGGTCCAGGCGGTGGATTGCACTATCGCCGGGATAGTAGCTGCCAAACGAAAACGCCTCCATTAGCAGCCCTCCTCTCGCGCGACCGTCTTGGATTTAGCAATATCCGCGACGTTAGAAGGACCGTCCGAGCGACCGATTAGCAGGTCCACCAACTCGTCTGCCAGCGACTCAACCGTATAGAGCCCGCCACAACGCAGCGGCACGTCTGCCTTCGCAAGCGCCAGCGCCATGCGCTGGGCAGCGGGAACACCCAAGCCGATTGATTTAAGCTCATCGGCATGCGCAAATACCTGAGCGGGCCTGCCCTCGGCAAACACCTCGCCCTCGTTCATCACGACAATACGGTCGCAGCAATTGGCAAGGTCATCCATACTGTGCGAGACCATGACGACGGTCAGGCCCCCATGGTGAAGTCGATTGATGAGCTCCAGAAAATCACTGCGCGCCGCCGGATCGAGCCCTGCCATGGGCTCATCGAGCACCAGGACCTCGGGCTCCATGGCAAGCACGCCAGCAAACGCCACGCGCCGCTGCTGCCCGCCGGAGAGCTCAAAGGGGTTCTTGTCGCCCACCGTAGCCAGGTCGAGGCCCACGCGCGCGAGCGATGACTCAACGCGGCGGGCGACCTCGGCCTGCGACAAGCCAAGGTTACGCGGACCAAATGCCACGTCCTGTGCCACGGTCTCGGCAAACAGCTGACGCTCTGGATACTGAAACACCACGCCAACCTTAGCCTTAACCGCGGCGGCATCTTTCTTGTTTGCCAGGTCGAGCCCCAACGCATAAACGGAACCCTCCTGGGGACGAATCAGGCCGTTGAGATGCTGAACCAGCGTCGACTTACCCGAACCGGTATGGCCCGCAAGGCCCAGGAACTCGCCACGACGCACCGTCAGCGATACATCACGCAGTGCCCACGGACTGCTGGGGTCGTTGCCCCAGAGAGCCTGTTTGTTCGATGCGCCCTCGACGGCTGAGCGCTTGTGCCAACGGCGACGCTCGCGGGCGCTCAGCGAATAGCTATACGAAAGGTGCGAAATCTCGATGACGGGCTCCGACGCGGCCATCCCGTCGGCTGCAGAGGATGCATTGTCAAGCATACGAGAATCGGATGCGGAAGGCTGCACTGCGACGTCCGCCCCGCTCCGCTCAGCATAAACCTGTGCAATCTCGGCGACCATATCTGCCTCGCGCACCTGCGCGCAAACGCGCACGCCCTTCTCACGAAGTGCCCTACCTAGACAGCACGACGCCGGCATATCCAGGTTGAGCTGCGCAAGTTCGTCTGCCCGCGTCAAGATTTCCTCGGGCGTACCGAGCATGGCAACGCGCCCCGCCCGAAACACCGCGACACGATCGGCCTCGGCGGCCTCTTCCATAAAGTGCGTAATCATCACGATGGTCATGCCGCGATCGTGCAACGCGCGGCAAGCCTTCATAAGGCCCTGACGTCCACGCGGATCGAGCATCGAGGAAGCCTCGTCCAATATGAGCACGCGCGGTTCCATGGCGAGCACGCCAGCAAGCGCCACGCGCTGCTTTTGGCCGCCCGAAAGCGCGTGGGTCTCATGGCGCTCAAAGCCCACCAGGCCCACGCCCTTCAGCGCCTTGCGTACGCGCTGCGCAATTTGTACCGATGGCACGCCAAGGTTTTCGGGACCAAACGCAACGTCATCTTCGACAAGCGTTGCCACCAGTTGATCATCGGGATTCTGGAATACCATGCCCGCGGTCGAACGAATGTCATAGACCAGCTCGGGGTCGGACGCATCCATGCCGTTGATACGTACCGTGCCCGCATCGGGCTGCAACAGTGCATTCAGATGCTTGGCATACGTCGACTTACCCGACCCATTGCCACCGAGGATGCAGAAAAACTCGCCGTCCTCGATGTTTAGATCGACGCCGTCGAGTGCCGGTGCGGCACCGTCATAGCTAAAGGAAACGCCCCGACACTCAATCATGCGCGGCCTTTGACCTGGTCCTTTTTAGGCGTGATGAGGTTGGAGACCGCCTTGTACACCGCGAGCGTCAATACCGAGTTAAGCACGGTCTTGATAAGGTTGAACGGCAGCACGGCAGGAATCATGAGCGGGGCAATCACATCGACCGAGCCATACCAGAACCAAACGCCAATGGTAAGGTTTGCGACCATAGACAACGCCGTAGCGGCAATAACACCGAGCACCAGGCCAATCACTGCACCCTTATAGGTATGTATCTTCTGATAGACGATAGCCGCAGGCAGAATGTAGCCCAGCGTGGCAACCAGGTTCATAAGCGCGCCGACCCAGTCACCCGTGGTGAGCGCATGGATAACGATAGCCATAGCGGCAACAGCAGTGCCGGCGCCAGGACCATACGCAAACCCGCACACCATCGCCGGTACCAGCGACGGGTCATACGTCAAAAACGGCGCCGAAGGAAGGATAGGCAGCTGCACGTACATAAACAGGGCGCCCAAAGCGCACATCAACGCCATGGTAACGAGCTGATTGGTGCTCCACCTATTCGTGTTCTCAAAATGGATATGCTGCGACTGTTCAGACATAAGATCACCTGCCTCTTTCATCCGGACTCTAACCGTTGGTACTGGGATCTCACCAGTTCAGCCGGCATGCGAACCAACGCACACACGGGTCGCGGACTCATCGGCTCGGTCGCAGGCATCTCACCTGCGCCACGGCGTCCCTTTGACACCGCCCGATTTACCGCCAGTGGGGAATTCCACCCCGCCCTGAAACAGCAATTGCAAGTGTAGCACGAGCAGGTTTTCGCGCAAGTATGCCGAGGGTAATTTATGGTGGGGATCAGCTGCCGCAACAACCACGTTCCCCACCCATCCCAAAGTAACGCGCTTTTCGCGGCAAAGCCGCGAAACAGCGAAAGGGACACGTATCCCCATCAACCACATTCTCCGCCCACGCCGACCTCAAGGCCGTAAACGCAGGGGATCCGGGGGCGTGACGGGGTTTCTCTCCGGAACATTCCGCAGGACGCAAAGAGGCTCCGCAGCGCGAAGCGCGATGCGGAGCCTCTTTGCATGTCCGAGGACGTTCCGGAGAGAAACCCCGTCACGCCCCCGGATTCCCGGTGGGAGTTCTAGACCTTGTCGGCCTTAGTACATACCGCCGCCCTGCTGACCAGCGGTGGCAGCAGCGATAGCGTCCTCAAGCTGAGTGTTCTTGGGCACATCGGAGACGGTGGCCTCGGTGATGAGGATCAGGCTGGCGACAGAAGCAGCGTTCTGCAGGGTGACGCGGCTGACCTTGACGGGGTCGAGGACGCCCATCTCGATCATGTCGCCCCACTCGCCGTTGGCAGAGTTGAGACCCTGGCCGGCGGGCAGCTCGGCAACCTTGTCGACCACGACAGCGCCCTCAAAACCAGCGTTCTTGGCGATGGTAGCAACCGGAGCAGTCAGAGCCTTCTTGACGATGTCGACACCGATCTTCTCCTCGGGGTCGTCGAGTTCAACGGCGTCGAGCGCAGGAGCAGCGTCCATGAAGGCGACGCCGCCACCGGCGACAATGCCCTCCTCAACAGCAGCGCGGGTTGCCTGCAGGGCGTCCTCGACGCGGTGCTTGATCTCCTTGAGCTCAGACTCGGTAGCAGCGCCGACCTTGATGACGGCAACGCCACCGGAGAGCTTGGCCAGGCGCTCCTGGAGCTTCTCACGGTCGAAGTCAGAGGTGGTGTTCTCCATCTCACCCTTGATCTGAGCGATACGAGCGTCGATGGCCTCCTTGGAGCCAGCGCCACCGACGACGACGGTGTTGTCCTTGGAGATGGTGACGGACTTAGCGGTACCGAGCATATCAGCGGTGATGTCAGCAACCTTCACGCCCAGCTCGTCCAGGGCAGCCTGGCCACCGGTGAGGACGGCGATGTCCTCGAGGATGCGCTTGCGGCGATCGCCGTAGCCCGGAGCCTTGACGGCGCAGACGTTGAGGGCGCCACGGATCTTGTTGAGGACCAGGGTCGGCAAAGCCTCGCCGTCGATGTCCTCAGCGATGATGAGCAGGCCGCGGCCAGCGCGCTGGACAGCCTCGAGAACGGGCATAATGTCCTGAACGCTGGAGATCTTCTGGTCGGTGATGAGGATGTACGGATCCTTCATCACGGCCTCCATGCGGTCGTTGTCCGTGACGAAGTAAGCGGAGACATAGCCCTTGTCGAACTGCATGCCCTCGACGGTATCGATGGTGATGTCGAACGTCTGGGAATCTTCGACGGTGATGACGCCGTCCTTGCCCACGACCTCCATGGCCTCGGCAATCTTCTCGCCGACCTCGGGGTCACCGGCGGAGATGGTACCGACGGAAGCGATCTGCTCCTTGGTCTCGACCGGCTTGGCCTGTTTCTTCATCTCGGCGACGGCGGCGTTGACGGCCTTGTCGATGCCGCGACGGATGGCCAGCGGGTTGGCGCCAGCGGCGACGTTGCGCAGACCGTCGTTGACGATGGCCTGGGCGAGCAGGGTTGCGGTGGTGGTGCCGTCACCCACGGTGTCGTTGGTCTTGGTGGCGACCTCCTTCACCAGCTGGGCGCCCATGTTCTCGATGTTGTCCTCGAGCTCGATCTCCTTGGCGACGGAAACGCCGTCGTTGGTGATGGTCGGAGCACCGAACGTGCGCTGCAGCGCAACGTAGCGGCCCTTGGGGCCCATGGTGACGGTAACGGCGTCGGCCAGAGTGTTGACGCCCTTTGCGAGCTTAGCGCGGGCATCGGTGTTGAACGTAATGTTCTTTGCCATGGTAGGTAATCCTCCAAAAGAAATGTGACTCGCGTCGCCGCTTCCGAGTCCTATGCGGCGGGCGCGTTCAAAGACGAATCAGAGATTCTGACGAGACTAGGCCTCGACGACAGCGTAGATGTCGTCGGCGCGCATCAGCAGATACTTCTCGCCGTCGACCTTGACCTCGTTGCCACCGAACTTACCGTAGATGACAACGTCACCGACCTTGACGTCCATGGGGATGCGCTCACCCTTGTCGTTGACCTTGCCGGCGCCCACGGCAACGATGGTGCCGCGCTGCGGCTTCTCCTGGGCGTTGCTGGCGATGTACAGACCAGAAGCGGTCTTCTGCTCGGCCTCGTCGGGCTTGACCAGGACGCGATCTGCAAGCGGCTTCAAAGACGACATGCTTGTTTCCTCCTTTGTGGGCCGCGCGGTCATGCCGCGCGGGTTAACCCTTTTTGTTTGCGTACGCGTTGAATGGTACCCACGAATGGCGGGTTATACAACACAGAGTCAAAAAATCTTATTTTTTGGCACTTAGATTTTCTGAATGCCGGGGGATAACTTGGCAGTGGCTCCCGGGGCGGACCGGAGGGCATGAAGTTTGCTGCTCTACAGTCCTGCGCAAGACGGAAAGCACATTAAGTGCTTTCCTTTGCGTGCGGAACTCGCGACAAACTTCATGCCCTCCGGTCCGCCCCGGGAGCCAGGTTGACTAACTCGGGCCCGGCATTCAGAAAAGTCAGTGCAGCAAAATGGCGATGCGGATAGCGGCATGGGCATGGTTTTCGCCACGCGCACGGGTCCCCCGGGGAGCACCGTGCATTTTTGGGAATATTCTGCAGACCAGGGTAAATGCATACGCGCCGGACATACCTTTTTGGTCCCAAGGATGCTTTCAGCGGGCGGTTTTGGTCGGTGGGCAGACCCCGTTGGGACAAATGGGCATACTTCGCGCCGTACCGGACCACAAAATGTCATCGAGCTCCGCGATGCTACCCGACTGCAGCGGCACCGGCGGGGCTTGCGGTGCTGAATACTCCGTTTTTTGCACAGCCCAGGCGGGGGTACATCAGGACCAGAAAGAACATCCCAGCCTTTTTATGCAATCTGCAATGGAAAGTATGCAAAACACCAAGAGACCACATTGCTGATGTCCAAATTAAATGCGCGGGGCAGCGGCGCCCCACCCCACGCTCAAATCAAGCAGAGCAGGGACGCTCATAGCGAGTCCCCACCGATATACAAACGCGGCTCGAGCGCCATCCCAAAATAGGCTGCCCGAGCCGCGCTTAACGGTACGGCATGATTATTAGCGCTCATAAATCAAGTTGCCTGCCAGGTAGGTGGCCTGAACCTTGGTGGCTTGCAGCTCTTGGGGGTCGATAGTGAGCGGGTTTTGGTCCAGGACTACCAGGTCGGCGTATTTGCCGGGCTCTAGGCTGCCGAGGTTTTGCTCGTCACCTGCTGCGTAGGCGCTACCCAGGGTGTAGTTGCGCAGAGCTGTAGCCGCGTCGATGCGCTCGCTGGGGAGCCAGCCGCCCTCGGGCCAGTGGCTTTTGGGGTCCTGACGCGTGATAGCCGTGTAGAGCATGTTCATGCTGGTAACGGCTGTGATGGGGCTATCGGTACCGAAAGCTTGGCGGATGCCGCGCTGCTTATAGGTCGCAAACGGCCACATGATGCGGCTGCGTTCCAGGCCCAGGTCGCGCTCCGGGCCACCCGGGTCGAGCGTGATATGGCAGGGTTGGCTCGAGGCAATGACGTTGAGTTTGCGCAGACGATCGATGTCACCGGGCAGCAAATTCTCCAGATGCTCGAGCGTGTTATGACCGTGCGGGGGCAGACCGTAGAGCTCTGCCGCCTCCTCAAAGATATCGAGCGCAGCATGAATGGCGCCGTCGCCGATAACGTGGATGCGCACGGTGTGCCCACGCTCGGCTGCCGCCAGAACCAGCTTGCGCATGCGCTCGACGGGAACCGTCAGACGACCCAGGTCGCCCGGGAAGCGCGGGTTGGTATAGGGCTCAGTGAGGTATGCGGTATGCTCGCTCGACACGCCGTCGAAGAACTGTTTAAAGCCTGGCGCCGAGAGCAGCGCGTTGTTCGCGTAGCGGGTCTGGAGTTCTTCCAAGCGTGATTGGTCATCCAGCAGCGTGGGAAACAAATGGGCGCGGATGCCCAGCTTGCCGGCGGCCTGCAGCTTGTCGTAAACATCGTCGCGAATAAAGTCGCAGCCTGGCATGGGCATGAGCGACATATCGCAAATTGAGGTGATGCCTTGCTCGGCCATACGCTTCATCTGGTCGGCGTAAGCGCTCGCGATGCGGTCCTCGCCCAGCCACTCAAGGCAGCGCGGTAGCAGCTGCATGGCAGCCGCCTCGTGAGCAATACCCGTGAGCTCGCCGTTTGCGTCCTTGTCGTAGCTACCGCCCGCTGGTGGCTCGCTGTCGCGCGTGACGCCGAGTGCATCGAGTGCGCGGCTGTTGAGCCACAGCGTGTGCCCGTCGCCCGAATACATAGCGCAGGGACGATCGGGGAATGCCGCATCGAGCGACGCCTTGGTAGGATGCTCGGGCGGGTCCCAACGGTAGTCGCGCCAGCCCTGCGTCACAACCCAAGCGTCGTCGGGCAGGTCCTGGGAAAACTCGAGCGCATGTTGCACCAGCGCCGCCTCGGACGTGCCCATATCCATGAGCATGTACGGCGAGGAACCGACCGAGGTATGGAAGAAGTGCAGATGAGCGTCATGGAAACCGGGGCAGACAAACTGCTCGCCGTAGTCGATAACCGACGTAGCGGCGGGAGCGGCGGCGATCACGTCATCGGGCGCACCGACTGCGACGATACGGTCGCCTGCGATGGCAATCGCCAGCTCGCGGGCGGTATCGATGCCGTCTTGCGCGGTAAAGACGTTCTTGGAGCGGATAATCCGATCGATATGTTGCATGGGCATCCCCATCTCTGGCAGGAAATTCAACACCCCCGAGTGTACTCCCCCGCCCTTGTAACAAAACCCCAAGCGGCAAACGGCAACTTTACCAGCCCTAGCGGCAGGTGGCATACTGGAGAGAGCCTGTACGATTTTGCGATCAACCCAGCAAGGAGCAAATCGACCATGACGAAGACCAAGGCACAGCAGATTATGGCGGCGACCGAGGCTCGCGCGGCTGACGACGTCACCGCAGCCATCAAAGATATCGCTACCGAGTTTGAGCCCTATATCATCAAGCAGCGCCGCCACTTCCATAAGCACCCGGAGCTGAGCCTCGCCGAGGAGCGCACGACCTCCGACATCGCCAACCAGCTTGACGCCATGAATATCCCCTACGAGCGTCCCCTTAAGACGGGCCTTGTGGCGACCCTTCGCGGCACCGCGCCGGATGCCTACCGCGAGGACGGCACGCCACGCCGCCGCATCCTGCTGCGCGCCGACATCGATGCCCTGCCCGTCACCGAGCAGACCGGCGAGGAGTTCGCCAGCGTCAACGAGGGCTGCATGCACGCCTGCGGCCACGACTGCCATATCGCCATGATGCTCGGAACGCTGCAAATCCTGCGCCATATGACCGACGACATCCACGGCGAAGTCCGCATCGTATTCCAGCCCAGCGAGGAAAACGGCCAGGGCGCTAAGCTCATGATCGGCACGGGTGTGCTCGACGGCGTCGATGGCGCCTACGCCGCGCACATCTGGAGTGAGGTCGACGCCGGCACCGTGAGCTGCGAGCCCGGACCGCGCATGGCCAATACCGACTGGTTCCGTATCGATGTACGCGGCACCTCGTGCCACGGCGCCATGCCCCAGCGCGGTCACGACGCCGTCATGGTGGCCGCAGAGATCGTCAACGCCCTGCAGACCATCGTCTCGCGCGAGATCAGCCCCTACGAGCCGGCTGTCATCACCGTCGGCGAGCTGCACGGCGGCACCGCACGCAACGTTATCGCCGGCACGGCCTACCTCGCCGGCACGGTGCGCACCTACGGCGATTCGACCCACGAGGAAATGCCGGAGCTTATGCGCCGCATCGTGGAGCATACCGCGGCCGCCTTGGGCGCCGAGGCAGAGCTCACCGACTACACCATCGCCAACTACAAGGTCGAAAACGACGCCGCCTCGAGCGAGCGCTGCCGTCAGGCTGTAATCAAGTGCCTGGGCCCCACCGGCCAAGGCCATTATCGCGGCACGCTTTCGGGCGAGGATTTTTCGGAGTACCTGCGTCGCGTACCGGGCGTGCTCGCCTTTGTAGGTACGCGCAACCCCAAGATTGGCGCCACGTACGCCCAACATTCCTGCTTCTACAAGATCGACGAGACCGTGCTGGCAAAGGGCTCCATGGTGGCCGCCCAGTATGCTATCGACTTTTTGGCCGAGCCCACGCAAGAGGAGCTCGACGGCCCCGCGATTACCGCGGTCGCCGAAACCAACCCCGATCTGGCCGCCAAGTTGCGCTCTGCCAAGGCGACGACCGCCGAGGCTCGCGACGCCATCCATGATGCCCGAACGGCTCGCCATGCCGCGATCAAGGGCATCCACGACGCACGCGCCGCTGCACGCCGCGAGGAGAAGCACGACGAGTAGTCGATTCGCTGGCATCTCGCAGTCATAGCCACATCGCGATGTCAAAGCGGGGGCGGACGTTTCGACACGTCCGCCCCCGCTCATTCTTCAAGCGCTATTTCTACTATTTCTACCCCGTCCCCAAATGGCAGACGGCATGGCTACTCGTCCTGAGGTTCCTCGTCGGAGCTTGGCTCGGACGCCGACTCAGGTGCAGGTGCCGGCTCAGGCTCAGGCTCAGGCTCAGGCTCAGGCGCAGGCTCGGGCTCAGATGCCGTCTCAGACTCGGGCGCCGGCTCAGGCTCGGTCGCGGGAGCGGGTGCAGGTGCCGGCGAAGCATCCGGAGCACCGTAACCCGAAGGAGCGGACTTCTTCTCGAAGGGCAACACAAAAGTCAGGACGTCGTCCTTATCCTCATCGGCCCACTCGCTTGCATAGCGTGCGGCCCAATAGCCAACGGCACGGTGCTTGAGCATCTTGCCAAAGACCGTAAGAAATACGGTGACGAAAGCGACCAGCACCAAGAACAGCGCGAGCATGACGCCACCGCCGGTAACGATTGCCTCAATACCCGTAGGACGATAGTAGTAGCTATACATACCGACAGAGGCAATGGCGCCAAAGACGACCGTCAAGATCCATGTGACAACGTTGGCAACCAGGCCCGTCAAAAACTCGGGAAGGAACGAAGCAAAGAACAGCTTGGTCTTGTTGTGCTTAAAGGCCGCCCAGACCTTATCGAGCGAAAACGCGCTCTCGACGCGCCCGGTCACCGCAAAGTGCATCACGGCAATGTCGGCGAACATCTTAAAGAAGACACCCAGAATCGCCGAGGCAATTAGCGCCAGGACAAGCAGGCCGAGCGAACCGAACAGCGCAGCCTCGAGCGCATAAGAGCCGTAATAAGAATACGAGCCCGCGGCGCCAATTACCACGCCCTCCACCAGCGAAAGCACTACACCGATAACGGGAATGGCAGCGATAACCTCGAGCACGACCGAAATAACGCTCGAAAAGACTCCAAGGCCAAACGATGTGGAACGCATCAACGGACGATCCATGCCGTCATCGACCTTGAGCGAAAGATCACGGCCCCACTCAATACCAAAGCCGGAACCGCACACGCTCGCAATGCAAGCTGCCAAAAAGCCGATGGCAGCCGCAATGCCGCCAATAACGGGAATAAACAACACGAGCACCGACACAACGCAAATCAGCGCCGGCAAAAACGCGATTTGGCATACACGCTGAAGCACGCCCGGAGTCTTGGTCATATCTTGGAACGCCTGAGCCACACAGCCCTTTGGCGCATTCGCCACGGGCGGCTGCGGAACAAACTGCTGGGGCTGAGGCTGACCCTGAGGGGTGGAAGCTGCAGCACCAGCATTAGGAGCACCGCATACGCCGCAGAACTTGTCGTTATCGCCCATGGGGGCACCACACTGCGAGCAGAACATCGAAATCATCCCTTCGTATCTAGAGCGAATCACCTGGATCGCAAACGATGTCTTTGGCATCATTATCACCCAATGTGAGGACAAATACTCTTAGATGACGTATTTGCAACGCGCGAGGCGCTTTTCGATTGTTTGATGAGTGTGTCCGCGCTAGTTCGTTCCGCGGAAGCCCTTGCCGACGATCTCGGAGCTGTCGACGATCGTGATAAAGGCACCCGGATCGACTTCGCGCGCATAGCGGCGCAGTTGCACGGCCTCGCGACGGCTCAGCACGCTCATGATCACCGTCACACACTTGCCCGAGAAGGCACCGTAGCCCCGGCTGATGGTCGCCGTGCGGTTGAGATGCTTGACGATAAACTCCTCGACCTTAAGGGGCTCGGAACAAATGACCGTGCAGACTTTGCGCAGGTGAATGCTCTCAATGGCTTTGTCGACCACAAGCGTCTTGGCAAACAGGCCGAGCACGCAATACAGACCGACACGCGGGCCATACAAAAAGGCCGCGATGGTCACGATGCCGATATCGACCAGTAGCAGGGCGCGGCCAATCTCGAGCGTGGTACGGCGTTTGAGGATCATAGCGAGAATGTCCGTGCCACCCGTCGAGGCGCCGATGTCAAAGACGATGGCACTGCCGAGCGCCGGCAAGATGACGGCAAAGCACAGGTCGAGCCACATATCACCCGTCAGAGAGACATCGGTCGGAATGAAGAGCTCAAACAGCGAGACGTAGGCGGACAGCGCAAACGAGGCGAAGACGCTCCAAAGAATCGCCTTGCGCTCCAAAAAGATAAAGCCCAAAACGACGAGAACCGCGTTGATAATCCACATAAAGACGCCGACGGGCAGAGTCGGGAACAGCGTGGACAGAATGACCGACATGCCCGAGGTGCCGCCAAAAGCAAAGTGATTAGGGGTTTTAAACGCAACGATGGCAAAGGCCGTAAGAATCAGACCCAGATTGAGCTCGGCAAAAAAGCGCGGGAAGCCTGGCTCCTGGCTGCGCTTTTGGCCGGCACGCTCGCCGCGCTCGATATCGGTGCGATCGACCACGCGCTCCATCGGCACTACGGGAGGACGATGCATCTCCTCGGCAGCACGCGATGCCGCCTCTGCCGCGGCGGCCTCAATCGCCCATGCCTTGCTTTCTGTTTCGTGCTCGTCGGCCATTACGGCAACCCCTCGTTAACAATTTGGAAACAATGCGCCCATTAGGGTAACGCGGAACGCGACGATTGCAACCCCTAGTTAGACGAGCGGTATGCCTACATCGGGGGGCATACAAATAACGGCCGGCCACGCTTTTGCTTGCGCGGTCGGCCGTTTAACGTTTTCGCAGATAAAACCTACCAAAACAAACCTGTCCCTTTTTGGAAGGTTATTCGTGCTGGCTGGTGCGGTGCTCGTACTCCTCGGGGGTGATGACGTCCTCGATGCGCAGGTTGACGCCCGCCACCTCAAGGCCGGTCATCGCGGCAAGGCGCTCGGTGACACGTGCCTTGACATCGTCGAAGATCGCGGGCGCATAGGCGCCGTACTCGATAATGACGGAGATGTTGACGACCACGCGATTGTCATCGGTGACCTCAACCGTCACGCCCTTGGTCAGATTCTCGGCACCAAACTGCTCCTGCACAAAGTGCATAAGGTTACCCTTCATGCCCAGGACGTGCGGCACCTCGCGGGTGGCCATGGCGACGATCTTCTCGATCACACCGTTGGAATAGGTCAGCGAGTCCTCGGACTCGTCTGTTTCCTCATCATCCTCGTCCGCGTCATCGGCGGACTCGGCCTCGACGAGCGCCTCATCCTCGAGCGTCACATCCTCGGCTTCGGCGACGGCCGCCTCATTCTCCTCGAGCTCGGTATCGGCCACATCGACCTTCGTATTAAAAGCCATGGTTCCTCCTTATGCCTGCCGCGGATGCGACAGTCGAATACATATTAGCGGCCGCTAAACAGACGGCCGAAGAAGTTGACGATCCCGTTTTCGCCGTCGCGAATTTGGCCGATCACGGCACCGATCAGCACGAAGAATGCAATGACGAGCGTGTCCCACAGGCCGAGCGTGAGCACCAACACGGCAAGGATAAAGCCAGCGACGGCACCGAGCGTGGTGTTGGGATGACGCACAGCATAGCTCCAGATGGCAGCGCCCGTACCCTTGATGAGACCCATAGCCTCGTCAAAATCCGCGGCCGCCGCGTCTTGTAACTCAGTTGCCTCTGCTTTGGAATCAACAGTTTCGCTCGCCGGCGTGGCGCTCTGGTCAATCGTCAGGCGCGGCGTACGAGCGGTCTTATCTTGATTGGTATCACTCACCGGAAACCTCCACGGTCTGGACGGTAGTCTTGGACGGCAAAAAACGGACGCGCGTGGTCGTACCCGGCGTGCCGAGCATGGTGTCGCAAGCTTCCTCGATGCGCTGCTGCATCGCGGTAGCCAGAGATGCCACGTCCTTATCGTCAAGCGCGATAGCCTCGACCTTAAAACGGACATGCGAATCGTCGGAACCTTGGACGCGGGCCTCGACATGCTCGATCATCACGCGATCGTCGCGCTCTGCAGCAGCCCTGGCGCACGAAGAAAGCGCCGCGAGCGTGACCTCGATATTGCGCTCCCCCGCCGGATGCACGCAGGACGGCTCGCGACGAGCAAACATCAGGCGGAAGAAGCTTACCAGCACGCCAATCGCCACAACTCCGCCGCATGCCGTCACAACAATGCGCGGCATGGGGTCGCGCATCAGCAGCATAAAGCGATACGTATACGGCCCCCAAAACTGGCAGACAAGCGTACCCAGCGCCACGATGGTGGCGGCAAGATACACGATCGCTAGGGCTCGTTTGAGTACGCGCACGCGGCGCTCCCTTCAAATCTCGGCTCTCGAAATGCAAAACGGTTCGCATCATTATAAAAGAGCCGGGTCCGGTGCTCTACGCACGCGGATCCGGCTCATCTATTCCACGAGGCTTGCATGCTCGCTTCATTATGCCCAGATATGCACGGCTTAACCCGTGCGGGCGCTACTCCTCCTCGAGGGCAGCGATGACCTCGTCGGTCATGTCCATGGTGCTGTAAACATCCTGGACGTCGTCGAGCTCCTCAAGACGGTCGATGAGGCGCTGAACCTTCTTGGCGTCGGCGCCGGAGACCTCGGTCGGGGTGGTCGGGACCATGGTGGTCTCGGAGCCCTTGACCTGGACGCCCTGCTCCTCGAGCGCCTTGGAGACAGCCATGACCTCGTTGGCAGTAGTCCAGACGATCCACTCCTCGCCGGCGTCCTCGTAGTCCTCGCCACCGGCCTCGGCGATGGCCATCATGAACTCATCCTCGTCACCGGCAGCACCGTTGGCGATCATGGTCTCCTTCTTGGCGTTCTCGTCCAGGATCTCCTTGGCGACGACGATCTGGCCCTTGCGCTCAAACTGGAAGGCGACGGAGCCGGAGGTGCCCAGGTTGCCACCAGCGTGGGAGAAGGCGGAACGGACATCAGCGGCGGTACGGTTGCGGTTGTCGGTCAGGCAGTCGACGTAGACGGCGACACCGGCGGGACCGTAGCCCTCGTACACGATGTTCTCGTAGACGGCAGCGTCGGCACCCGAACCAAAAGCCTTGTCGATAGCGGACTTGATCTTGTCCTTAGGCATGGACTGAGCCTTGGCCTTGGCAACGGCAGCGGCGAGGCTGGCGTTGTTCTCGGGCAGCGGGTCACCGCCGAGACGGGCAGCAACGGTGATGTTGCGGCTGAGCTTGGAGAAGAGGGCGGAACGCTTGGCGTCCTGCGCGCCCTTACGATGCTTGGTTGTGGCCCACTTAGAGTGTCCGGACATACGTGTCTCCTATCGGTTTCGACCTAAAGCCCAGCGCAGATGCTCGGGCAATATAAACAAACGTCGTTATGATATACCTACTGGCCTGCGAGATAAACCCCAAAATGAAGGCGTCGTGATGATGCGGCCCCTTAGTGCAAAGTAATCTGTCCCCTTTGCACCAAATTAGGACCAGAGGAGGTCGCTGCGGGTGATGGTGGCGCCGATGGCAAAGGGCATGCAGGCGATGACCGGATACAGGTAGCGCATGTAGGTCGAGCCGTTGCAGGGACCGATCAGGCACACGGCGAGCACGCCCAGCAGCGGCACCCAAATGGCCAGCCCGCGCCACGAATGACGACGTAGCAGATAGACCACCACGGCGATCATGATCCACACATAGGTGGCCGAGCTCATGGTGAGCGAGATAAACGGGATGCGCTGTACTGCCACGCGGTACAGGTTGATCAGGTGGTCGCACCAGCGCACAACCTTGCTATCGACCGGATGGAAGTCGAAGTACTTGAGGTTATCGGGCTTTGCCATGATCTCGGCACTGCGCGCCGTGCTGTAGACCCACGCATCGCGGGCACTCGGATAAAAGTAGCCGTAGTAGTTATTGATGAGCGCCGAGATATAACACTCAGGATCCTTTTTGAACATCTGAGCCCACACCTCAAAATAGGCCTTGATGTCCTCCTGCGAGGCATACTCGTTAAAGCAATTTTTGACGGCGTCCGACTTATCCGGGTTGTAACGGCGGCCCAAGTTCTCGTACTTGAGCACACGGTCGATCACGGCACGCTCTTCGTCGGTCACCAAGCCGTCGCAAGGAGCCTCCACGATGGTGCCGTCCTCCTTAACCGTAGGGTTGACGCCCGAGTTGAGGCCGTCGTGCTTTTGGACGAAACGAGCCGTCTGCTGGAACGGAATCGAGAGGATTTCGCGCTTGGAACCAGGCGTGATGTCATGCGCCGGCATAAAGACCTTGGTGAAGTACATATTGGAGGCAAGGCAGAGCGCAAGCACCGCAAGAACTCCCACCCAGCGGAAACGCGGGATGGCGCCCGAAGGCGCAGCACCGGCCTGCCTGGCTGCACGATGAGCCACATGCGCGTCCCATGCGCAAAACGCCGCCGCGATTACGCATGCCGCCAGGGGAAACACCAGGCCGCCGTTACGCAGAAACGTGGAACCCATGGCGCCCAGAGCGAGCAGCAGCCAGTCATGGCGCGCAAAGAGCACGGGCCTCTGTTCGCCCGCACGCTCGGCATTGGCATCGCGACGGGGCAGGCCGCAGGCCACGAGCTTCACGGTCTGCACCAACAGCACCAAAAACGCGTCGGCAAACAGCACATCTTTGGTAAGCAGAGCCGCATAGTTGGAGAACATGGGCATAAACACAAAGAACAGCAAGATCACGCCGCGGACCGGCAGGCTCACGCCCAGCTTGCGCAGCGACGAGATGGAATAGGCCATGCAGGCGGCCGTAATGACGAACTGGGCGCAGGTGTAGATGGCAAGACCCGCGTTGGCGCTATTGAACAGTGAAAGCCCCAGCTGGACGCACGAACCGATGATAGCCGTGTGCGCCACGGGGTGATGTCCGTTGAGCAACACATTGGGATTGAGCAGACGCAGATAGTCACTCGTGCCATTGGGGTAGTTGAACCACTGGCGAATCTGCGCACCCGTATCTCCCATAAAAAGGCCAGGCAGCGAAGCGATGAGCGTGGGCGCCCAGGCGATTATAAGCACCAGGAAGGGCCCGGCAAAGGGATGGACCGAGAGCACGGCGTGAGCCACACGCCATACGCGGCCAAAGTGCGCTTCGGAAAACGGAATGCGCCGAGAGCTCAGCCAATCTAGACACTCAAAGGCAAGGTAGAAGGCAACGACCGCCAAGAGCATCCAGCCCGCACCGCCTATCCAGGCGCAGATGATGCGGGCCTTGTCGCCGAGCACGATCTCGGCCGAATCGGTGAGGTCGTAGCTGCGGCCAAACACCATGCAGACGGCAAAGAACAGCGACGGAAGGATCACCGAGGGACGCCAAGCGTCACCGCGGCCAAAGAATACGTAGCGAAACGGCAGCGTGAGCAGGCAGGCAAGCGCAAGCAGCATGACCGCGTCGGTATGGCCGGCAAACGAGAGGAGCACCTCGTAGCACACGTACAGCATGCCCGAGGCTTTGGGGTCAATCGCCAAGACTGCGTTGCTCGACACCGGGGCGGGATCGATGGAAAACGCCGTGGTCGCCAACAGCGCGAGCAAAAATGCGATGAGCGTCTGCTTGGCGGGGTAGCGCTTAAACCAGACGATGCGGGCAGCGTCGCGCGCAGCCGTTGTGGAGAGGTCGGGATCCTTCACAGTCCGAAAGCCTTTCTAGAAACCTATCAAACTCGGCAAGACCACCACAAAGGTGCCTGTCCCCTTTGTGGTGGTCTTGGTTAGGCGTCGAGGTAGATGCGCTGGGGGCGATTGCGGTGTCGGGCGAAGATGATGAGCGCTAGGCCGGCGATCACGAGCGGCAAGCTCAGCAGCTGACCCATGGTGATGACGCCTCCCAGCAGATAACCCAGCTGGGCATCGGGCACACGCACGAACTCAACGAGAAAGCGGACGATGCCGTACCCCATCACGAACACGCCCATAAATGTACCCTGGGGCAGCAGCGGCTTTTTGCGGCTGAGCACCTGCAAAATACAGAAGAGCACGACGCCCTCTAGGAATGCCTCATAGAGCTGGGAAGGATGACGCGGCATATCGCCCGCGGTGCCGCCAAAGACCACACCCCAGGGCAGATCGGTCGGCTTACCCCACAGCTCACCGTTGACGAAATTGGCACAACGGCCCAGGCACAGGGCCAGCGGGGCGCCGATCACGGCAAGGTCGGCGACGGTCCATGCATCAAGCTTGTACATGCGGCACACGATGATGCCGCCCAAGATGCCGCCCACCAGGCCACCGTGGAAGCTCATGCCGCCCTCGTTGGTGGCAAAGATCTCGAGCGGGTGAGTCCAATAGTAGCCATCGCCGTAAAAGACGACGTAGAACAGGCGCGCGCCGATGATGAGGCCAAAGACCGCGCCGACCACGACGCTCGTCAGGTCATCGATCGTGATGTCGAAGCCCCAACGACGCTGCGTGCGGTACATAACGACCGCCGTGAGCAGAGCGCCGACCACATAGGCCAGACCGTACCAGTAGATCGTGATGGGGCCCGCCGAGATCGCAACGGGGTCAAGCATATGGTAGAGGTCGTTGAGCATATCGATCCCCTGCTCCCTACATACAAATGCGGCCGCGGGCCTTGTGCTCGCAGCCGCATATTTGGGCGTGACGTCTATGCGGAGCGTACCGTCCGCAGCTTTCGCATCTTAGAACGGCGCGTACTCGTCGTACAGGTCCTCGGCCTCGCCGGAAGCATTGACCTGCTCGACGCGGGTAACGCCGGGCACGTGCTCCTTCAGGATGCGCTCGATACCCATGGAAAGAGTCAGCGAGCTCATGGGGCAGCCGGCGCAGGCGCCCTGCAGTTCCAGCTTGACGACACCCTCGTCGTCGACGCCCACATACTCCATATCGCCGCCGTCGGCCTGCAGGTTGGGGCGAATCTCTTCAAGAACCTTCTTAAGCAGCTCTTCGTTAACAGCCACAGGGGCTCCTTTCTCACAATAACGCGGGCACGCCCGCGGACAGAAGCTATGTTACTACAGCCATGTACCCGCTCACGAGCCGTCCATGCGCGCAGACGCGACTTTCACGAGTAGTCAATTTGGGACGGGGCTCTTTGAGCTGCGTTCGTCGTCAGATAGCGACAACGCATATTACTGCTGAGCCTGTCCCCCGGTACCGATCTGGACATCGACGATGACCTGGCGGTAGCTGATGCCGCAGGAGTCGAGAATGCGGCGGCTGATACGGCCGTCATCGGTATCGGCATACTTATTGTCCAGGTAGACAACCTCGCCTACACCTACCTGCGCCAGAATCTTGGCGCAGTCGTGGCACGGGAACAGCGTGACGTAGACTGTGGAACCCTCGAGGTCTTTGAGCGAGCCGCGGTAGTTAAGCACGGCGTTTGCCTCGGCATGGACCACGTAGTTATGCTTGTCCTGCAGCGGGTCGTCGCTCGTGCCCCACGGGAAAAAGTCGTCGTTGAGCGCCGAGGGCGTACCGTTGTAGCCCACCGAAAGGATGCGGTGGTTGGTGTTGGCGATGCACGCGCCCACCTGCGTGTTGGGGTCCTTACTGCGGCGCTGCGCGGCGATGGCCACGCTCATAAAGAACTCATCCCAGCTAATAACGTCGCGGCGCTTGCCCGACGCGGTTTGATGAAGATCGTCCGACATGGCAGACACCTCCGTAATCGCAACATTTTGACCCATTGTAGCAGGTGAAAAGTAGGGGCGCTTATCCCACCGACTTCCTTGTCCTACGCGCGGCGGGGCTTTTGGTTGATGTGGTAGAGCTCGGCGAGACCCCGCAGCGTCAGCGCATCGTCGACCGTCAGGCTATGGCCGACCAGCGCCGCAAGCGCCTCGGCATCGTCGCCGGTAATGACGATGGGCACATCGCCCTCCCCCGCGGCCTTGGTCGCGCGCATCTCGGCAAGCACCATGTCGAGCATGCCGTCGATGCGGGCCACCTCGCCCAAAACCACGCCCGAGCGCATGGCCTCGCGCGTGTTGCGGCCGATGACGTGTGTCGGCGCCGAGGGCTCGACCTGAGGCAGGCGCGCTGCTGCCGCCGAAAGCGAGCGGGCGCCGAGCGCCAGCCCCGGCGCGATAACGCCGCCGACAAAGGTGCCGTGCGCGTCGATGACCTCGATATTGGTTGTCGTGCCCAGGTCAATCACGATGCACGGAGAGCCGTAGACAGCGCGGGCCGCCACGGCATCGGCGATGCGGTCGGGACCGATCTCGGCCGGGTCGTCGTAGTGCACGGGCATGCCGGTCTTAAGTCCCGGCCCCACCGTGAGCACGCGCCCCGAGCAGGTACGGGAAAGCGCTTCCTTCCACGGGCGCTCGAGCGCCGGGACCACGCAGCTCAGCACAGCAGCCGCGGGCACAAGCGCACCCGGCATGCCCGCATCGGCCGCCAGTGCGGCCATGACCTGCACGAGACGCATGCGCGCCTCGTCTGCTGTGATGCTCGACGGCGTGGTGATCTCGCACGTCGCAAGCGGACATTCCTGCGCCGCGGCCGAATCCTCTGCAAACAGGCCAAAGCGAATGAACGTATTGCCCACGTCGACCGTCAATATATATGCGCACCCATTAAGCATCGTCGGCGCTCCTTTCGTCTGCCCAGCAGTATATCGCCTACCCGAACCAGCCATCCCAGGTAGTCATTTTGGGACGGGGCTATTTTAGCTACCCCAATATGTCGGTTGATATTTGCCCCAATCCCAGATAATTCGTCGACTGTCAAAGGGTAGCTAAAATAGCCCCGTCCCAAAATGACTACCTTGCCGCTATACTGGTGCGCGGTCGCGCGCGAGCTCACGCGGCGGCCCTTGGTAACCCGACTTCCCGCGCCGTATCCGTAGCGGCGCTCCCGGGGGAAGCGGATATACGCAAAGGAGTTTTATATGAGCGATCCCTCGAACCGCGCTTCGTTGCGCGGGCAACTCACGCTGCGCGGCGTCGTCATCGGCGTCCTTGGCTGCGTGATCATCACGGCAAGCTCGGCCTACACCGCCCTCAAGATGGGCGCACTCCCCTGGCCGATCGTCTTCGCTGCCGTCATCTCGCTGTTCTTCCTTAAGCTCATGGGCAACGCCAGCCTCAACGAGGCCAACGTCACCCACACCATCATGTCCGCAGGCGCCATGGTCGCCGGCGGCCTGGCGTTTACCATCCCGGGCGCCTGGATGCTGGGCTATGCCGACCATATCAGCTGGCTCGACATGTTTATCGTGGCGCTCGCCGGCACCATTTTGGGCCTTCTGGCGACGGCGCTCATCCACCGCCACTTTATCGTGGACGCCGCGCTGGAGTTCCCTACCGGCAATGCCGCAGCTCAGACCCTGCGTGCTACCGAGGCCGGCGGCAAGACCGGCAAGCAGCTCTTTGGCTCCATGGCCATCGCAGGTATCTACAGCGTGCTTCGCGACGCTCTGGGCGTGGTGCCCAGCATGCTGTGCACGCTCAATATCCCCGGCGTGACCTTTGCCATCTATAACTCGCCCATGCTGCTCTCCATCGGCTTTTTGGTGGGCTTCGCCCCCGTCGCGTTCTGGTTTGCCGGCGCGCTGCTGGGCAACTTTGGCATCATCGTTGGCGGCACCGCTGCCGGCCTGTTCGACGTTGCGACTGCGCAGGGCATCGTCAAGTCCCTGGGTATGGGCCTCATGATGGGCTTTGGCGTCGCCGTCGTCCTCAAGGACATCCTGCCGCAGGTCGCCGGTATCGTCCGTGGCCTCGCCGCCGACAGCTCCACCGACACCGACGAGCAGTCGCTCATCTCGGGCTCCCTTAAGCTCGACGCCGGTATCATCGGCCTGGGCGCTGCCGCCATCGCCGTGATCATCGCCATCGTGCTCGACCTTGGCCCCGTTCCGGCCGTCATCGTCACGCTGTTCACCTTTGTCACCACCATCATGAGTGCGCAGAGCTGCGGCCAGACGGGCATCGACCCCATGGAGATCTTCGGCCTCATCGTCATGCTCATCGTTGCCGCCTTCGCACAGCTCGCTCAGGTCAAACTGTTCTTTATCGCCGGCATCGTGGCCGTGGCGTGCGGCCTTGCGGGCGACGTCATGAACGACTTTAAGGCCGGTGCCGTGCTGGGCACCAACCCGCGCGCACAGTGGGTCGGCCAGGCCATCGGCGGCATCGTGGGCGCCCTGGTCGCTGCCGCCGTCATGGTCGCGCTCGTCACCGCCTATGGTCCGGACGCCTTCGGTCCCGACAAGAGCTTCGTTGCCGCACAGGCAAGCGTCGTCGCCACCATGGTCTCGGGCATCCCGAGCGTGCCGTGGTTTGCGGGCGGCTTTATCGCCGGCATCGTCATGTACTGGCTCGGCATTCCGGCCATGATGATCGGCCTGGGCGTGTACCTGCCGTTCTATATGTCGCTCACGGCTTTCTTGGGCTCCTGCGTCAAACTCGCCTACGACAAGTGGGCCGCACACCGCGACGCCGCCGCCGGTCTTTCGGACGAGGAGAAGGCCGCCAAGGATGCTGCCTTCCAGGAGCAGGGCCTGGTCGTCGCCAGCGGCCTGCTCGGTGGCGAGTCTATCGTCGGCGTTATCCTGGCGTTTGTCTCCGTGGGCTTAAGCCTGCTGGGCTAAACCCAATAACAACGCACCCGTGCAGAGCGCGGGGTCGGAGACCATCCGGCCCCGCGCTTTTTTGTCTATTTGACTCTTATGATCCTCACGGCGTTTTTAGTCATGCCGATTGGCCTGACTTCCAGGTCAACAAACCCTGTCTGACACCTCGCTCAACGCGGTGTAGAGTAAAGACGACGGGCGGGATGCGCGGCACGTGCCAGAACGAGGTGGACATGGAACTCGATAAACAACAGCTCAAGCGACTGCGCGAGCGCCATCATCGGCGCCACGGCATCCGTCCTGCCCATAGCGAGGCCATGGAGAACGCAAGCCGCTTTCTAAAGCGGGCATTCAACATTCGCGAGGGACGCGCGCCCTATCACGTGATTCGCAAGCGCTTTGTAAACGGGGCGCGCCTGACTGGCTCACACTTATGCATCTTGATCATTGCCATGTTGATCGCGAGCATCGGCCTCGATATCGACTCGGATATCGCCATTGTAGGCGCCATGCTCATCTGCCCGCTCATGGGCTCGGTCCTTGCCATGGCATACGGCATCGCCACGCTCGACCGCGAGATTACCCTTGAGGCCGTCGCGAGCTTGGCTCTGCAGATGGCCTTTTGCCTGGCCACGTCCACGTTGTTCTTTAAGCTCTCGCCCCTTGGCACCACCACGGCCGCCATCATCGACAATTCGACACCGACTGTGTGGGACCTTGCCGTCGCGCTCGCGGGCGGCTTTGCGGGTGGCCTGGGCAACTCGCGCGACCAGGAACCCGCCACGCTCATCGCCGGGGTGGCTGTGGCGACCGCGCTCATGCCGCCCCTGTGCGCGGCGGGCTATGGTATCGCCATCGCAAGCGGGTCACTGTTTCTCTCGGCGCTTTACGAGTTTGGCATCAACGTGGTCTTTATCGCACTCGCGGCCGAAGCCGTTCTGCTTCTTTTGCGCGTGCCGCTCAAGCGCGACCTCAACGGCGACGGCATTGTGACTGCCGAGGAAGATGCCGAGGTCGACGAGCTATCACGCAAGGTGCGCCGCCGCATCATTGTGGGCACGGTAGTCTTTGCCATCCCCTGCATCGTCATGACGGCGGGGTCTATTGGCTCGGCGCAGTCCGGCGTGCAGGACGGCTACGGCGTCACCGAAACCACGCGCGAGCTTGCCGCGGTGCTGCCAGGCTTTAAGGATTACACCGTCGCCGTCGAAACCTCGGCCACCGAAGGCGATGAGGAAGGCATCGTCGAGCGCGAGATTGTCGCCCATGTGACGACAGGCGAGACGCTTGGGGCACACGACCGTCACATCGCCCGCAAGCTCATCGACCTCAATGTGCCCGAGCTCGATCGCGTGGAGTTCGATGTGAAGTGATGCCGGCGCGGGATGAATGCTCACACAGACGCAAGTTATGACGAGGCGCAGACGCAATACGGACACGAGCAAATAGCGGGGTGCAGTTCATACCCGCGCCCCGCTCGCTGTTTTATTGCCGTGAATCAGACGTCCGCATCGACATCGCCAGACTCCACCGTAAACGCCGGATCGGTGCTCACAAGATAAAATCGGGTCACCTCAGTATTTCTAATTAGGTAAATCTGCCCCTGATTGCGTCGGCGCGATATATACGCAACGTGAACCGTGCCGAATTCTTCGCCGTTTTCCTTCTTTAATATCAGGATGTTGGGGTCATCCGTACGCTTAAACTGCCCGTCTGTGCAGATTCCGTCTTGATCGACCAGCTGCCATCGACAGTTGTCCTCCTCAAGAAAAGCCAGGGTTTCCCGACTCGTTTTGTCATCCCGATAGTAACCATCAATGGCAAACCCTTCGGAAGCGCATTCCTGCATATAGGACGTTTCTCGGCTTATAGCAAACAGCCCTGTAGCGCCCAGGAGCACAGCCAGGCAGATCACTGCAAGGGTTATCGAAATAGCACGGCGGCCCATGCTAGCCCAATCGATAGTTGTTTAACGGAGCGCGAAACATACCTGGAACCTCCGATATCAGGGGGAATGTCGCCAGCAGGCTGACGACAACTATATGTTTCTAACATCAAACCATATGGCTGCCACTCGCGGAGGGGGCATCGGCGAACGGCGTGTTTTCATACTCCATTGGTCAAACCTAAGCGCGGCTCTACAGCTCGTACTTGTACACGCGATAGATGTACTTCTCGGCTTCCATCTCGTAGGTGGCGATGGGCAGTCCATAGCGATCGTACTCGGTAAAGGTCTTGGCCTGGCCCGAAGCCACGAGCATACTATTCAAATTGCCGACGCGCTGCGCGCTGCTCACATAGCCCGAAAACAGCACGGCGATCTGGTCCTCAAGTTCGTAGGTGCGCGCCGTCTCGTCCACTGTAAAGATGCGCCCAAACGAATGCGTGCCCTTGTTGTAGTCGGTCACCACCGCGGCGCCCAGCTGGCCCCAGTCGAACTTGGGATAGCTCTCAGCCGCACCAAAGTTGTTGTCGTACAGCAGCACCTGGTAGCGACCAGTCGTTGCCATGTCAGAACTCGGCAGATACGTCACGCTGTGCTGGCCCGCATTGAGCGAAAAATCGCCCTGGGCCTGCAGTAACTTGTCCTCAAAGCCCGAACCGGCCCATTGCCACTCCTTTCTATTTCTGGATCCATCTTCTCACTGTTGGCGGACGAAAATGATCCGTTTTCCTCCGTCCCCGAGAGGTCATTTTTTAGTACTTGAAGAAGCCCTCGCCCGAGCTTTCGCCCAGCTTGCCTTCGTCGAGCATTTTCTTGAGGACGGACGCCATAGCCTTAAAGTTGTAGGGCATCATCATCTTTTTGAGCAGCGGGCTCACCAGGCCCGGGACCTTCTGATACTGCATAACGATGTTGTAAGCCGTCTGGATGCCCACCGTGTCGAACACGCGGAACGGACCTTTGGGAGCGCCAGTGCCGCGCGTCCATGCGAGGTCGATACTCTTGGGGTCGCTGACGCCCGAGACATACAGGTCAAGGCCCGAGAGCAGCCACGGCACCAGCATAGAGTTGAGCAGGTAACCGTTCTTTTCCTTGTTGACGGGAAGTGCCAGCATGCGAATGTCGTTGGCGAAGTCGACGAGCTCGTCGAAATAGCGCTTGTCGGTCTGGTCCTGGGCCATGACCTCGGTCATGTTGTTCTTCCAGATGGAGTTGGCAAAGTGCAGCGATAGGTACTTCTCGGGGCGGCCGGTGTACTTGGCAAAGGTACTCGGCAGCAGCGTGGAGGAGTTGGTCACGACGACGGTCTTTTGCGGCAGAACCGGGGCGAGCTTCTTGTAGAAGTCGATCTTTGCCTGAGTGTCCTCAGCCATAGACTCGATGACCAGGTCGGCGCCGGCCACGGCCTTGGCAAGATCGAGCTCCAGCTTGAGTGTGGAGTAGGCACGCTCAACGGCGGCGAGTGCCGCCTCCTTGTCGAAGGGCTGGCCGCTATCGGCGATACCGGCGCACCACTCGCCCGTACCGTCCGCTATGCCCTCGATAGCAGCGATGTACTCCTCGCGCACATGATCGATCTTGGGCTGGGTGCGGCCGATGCTGCCCTCGCTGCGCAGCCAAATCGTTACATCAAAGCCGCAGTAGGCTGCCTGAAAGGCAATCTGGCTTCCCAGCACGCCGCCGCCGGCAACGCAAACGGTCTTGTAGCTCATAGGAACAGTCCTCTCTTACGTAATTCCATAGATGTGTATTTATTCAACCGTAAGGGGACAGCACGCTGGGGGTGGGTTCTATAAACGGACGGTAATTTGCGGCGAACGGCTACATATGTTCATTATCTCAGGGTTCCGAGGGCGATTTTTTGTGCCACCGAGACGTCGTTTGCGGAAGTATGCGGCAAATTCCGGAACCCTTGAGCACACCCCGGTTTTCCGCCAATAAAACCGCAGGTACAGAGCTTGTACATATCCGGTATGCTCGGCCTATTCAGATTTTGCCGCATACTTCCGAAATCTAAGTTCGCAAGGGGTAATAGCCGGGGTGTTTACGCAACATATGTCCAGCAAAAACGGGTGGTAGCCGGTACGACTACCACCCGTTTGCCTCATATCTAGCCCAAAGCAGGCCAGCTACTTCTTAATGCCGCGTCCCAGGCGCTCAGCGACCGACGCCACGGCGCTCTCATCGACCGAGCCGCAGCTCACGCAGCCGTCATGGGCACGCATCTGGCCGGTGACCTCGTCCATCGCGAGCGGCGCCACCTTCTCGAGCTTAAAGCCCTTGCCGGCGCGCATATTCTCCTTTGCCACACTGATCATGAGCTTAATACGGTTGAGCTGGTTGACCTCGGATGCACCGGGGTCGTAGTCCACCGCAACGATGTTGCTCTCGGGATGCTGGCGGCGCAGCTCCTTAATCACGGCCTTGCCCACCACGTGGTTGGGCAGGCACGCGAAGGGCTGCGTGCAGATGATGTTGGGTGCGCCGTGGTCGATCAGGTCGAGCATCTCGGCCGTGAGCAGCCACCCCTCGCCCATGTTGTTGCACACCGAAAGCACCGTACGGGCCTTGTCGGCCATGGTGCCGATGCGCTCGGGCGCCTCAAAGCGGCGGGACTTTTCGAGCATCTCCTCCACCGGCGTACGCATCCAGTCCACGAGCTTGATGAGCGCCTGCATGCCTGCACGCGTGGTAGCAGAGCTTCCCAGCTCGTCCTTCTGCAGCTCGGCGTTGCTCATGGAGTACAGGAAGAAGTCGAGCAGGCCCGGTACCACGGCCTCGCAGCCCTCGCGCTCGATCACGTCGACCACGTGGTTGTTGGCCGTAGGGTGGAACTTGACCAAGATCTCGCCGACCACGCCCACGCGCGGCTTGGTGCCCTCGCCCACGAGCGGCATGGTGTCGAACGCGCGGATGGCCTCGCGGCACAGCTTGGTGTAGTTGTGGCGGTTAAACTTAGGCGCCAGCTTGCGGGCGCGCGCCATGTACTCCTCGTAGAGCGCATTGGCGGCGCCGGGCGTTGCCTCGTACGGGCGGCAGCGGTAGAGCATCTGCATCATCACATCGCCAAAGAGCACCGCGTACACGGCCTGCTTGAGCAGTGCCGGCGTAATCTTAAAGCCGGGGTTGTCCTCGCCGAGCGCCACGGCCGAAAGCGAAATCACCGGGATCTCGGGGTGGCCGCTCTCGCGCAGTGCCTTGCGGATGAGCGCGATGTAGTTGGTGGCACGGCAGCCGCCGCCGGTCTGGCTGATAACCACGGCCGTCTTGGACAGGTCGTACCGACCGCTCTCGATGGCCTCCATAATCTGGCCCGTCACCAGGATCGACGGATAGCAGATGTCGTTGTTCACGTAGCGCAGGCCGGCCTCGACGGCATCGTGGTCAGTCGAGGGCAGCAGCTCCAAGTTGTAGCCAGCACCACGGAACACCTCTTTGACCAGGTCAAAGTGGATCGGCGCCATCTGCGGGCACAGAATGGTGTAGCCCTCGTCGCGCATCTGCTCGGTAAAGGGCACCTTGGGCCACGCGGTCGAAGCACTCTCGCGCTGAGCCTCAAACGTGTACTTGCGACTCGCGAACGCGGGGGCATCCGTGGAAGGCGCCACCGGCGCGGCATCGCCCTGCTCGTAGGCCTCGCCCGCGGCCGTGGCCTCGGCCAGGCGCTCGGCCTCCTGGTCCTTGAGCGCTGCCATGAGCGAGCGGATGCGGATGCGCGCGGCGCCCAGGTTGGACACCTCGTCGATCTTGAGCACGGTGTAGATCTTACCGCTGGCCTCCAGGATCTCCTGCACCTGGTCGGTAGTCAGGGCATCGAGACCGCAGCCGAAAGAGTTGAGCTGAATCAGGTCCAGGTCGTTGCGCATCGTCACAAAACGGGCGACGGCGTACAGGCGGCTGTGATACATCCACTGATCGACGACGCGAATCGGACGCTCGGGCTTCACCAGATGCGCGAGCGAATCCTCGGTAAAGACCGCAAAGCCAAAGCTCGAGATAAGCTCGGGCAGGGCATGGTTGATCTCGGGGTCGTTATGGTAGGGACGACCGGCGAGCACAATGCCATGGCCACCGTGGTCCTCGACCCACTTGAGAGCCTCCTCGCCCATGGTCTGGATGTCCTCGTGGAAACGCGCATCGGCCTCAAAGGCAGCGTTAACGGCGGCATCGACCTCGGAGCGCGTGATCTTAGGACCGCGCACGCGACCGCGACCGGCTTGCGCATCGGCCACGCGGTCGACGGCGAGCACCTGGTACAGACGGCGCTTGAGCTCGGTCTTGTCGTGATAGGGCACAAACGGGTACAGGAACTCGATGTTCTGCTCGCGGATCTCGTCGATGTTGAGTGCCAACGCCGTGGGGTAGCTCATGACAATGGGGCAGTTGTAGCAGTTGCCGGCGGTCGGATCCTCCTTGCGCTCCCAGCGCACGCACGGCATCCAGATAAAGTCGACATCGCGGTCGATGAGGTTCATCACGTGGCCGTGGCTCATCTTGGCCGGATAGCACACGCTCTCGGACGGCATGGACTCGATGCCCGCCTGGTAGGTCTTTTTGCTCGACTGGTCGGACAGCTGCACGCTAAAGCCCAGGCGCGTAAAGAACGCATGCCAGAAGGGGTAGTTCTCGTACATGTTGAGCGCGCGCGGGATGCCGACGGTGCCGCGCGGGGCCTCGTCGGGGCTCAACACCTCCCGGTTAAAGAGCAGCTCGTTTTTCTTTTTGAAGAGGTTAGGGGCCTCGGTCTTTTGTTTTTTGTGGCCGGCGCCCTTCTCGCAGCGGTTGCCGGTAATGAAGCGCCTACCGCCGCCAAAATCGTTGACGGTAAGCTGGCAGTTGTTAGAGCAACGGCCGCAACGGACATGCTTTTGCGTCACGGTAAGGTGCGCGATGTCCTCGGCAGAAAGAATGGTCGAAGTGCCGTCGGCGCCGGCGCGATCGCGGGCGAGCAGGGCCGCACCGTAGGCGCCCATGCAGCCGGCGATGTCGGGACGTACGGCATGAACGCCGGTGAGCTGCTCAAACGCACGCAGCGTAGCATCGGACATAAAGGTGCCGCCCTGGACGATCACCTGGCTGCCGATCTCCTTGGGGTCGCGCAGCTTAATGACCTTGAACAGGGCGTTCTTGATGACGGAATAGGACAGGCCGGCCGCGATGTCGCCCACCGTGGCGCCTTCCTTTTGCGCCTGCTTGACGCGCGAGTTCATAAAGACTGTGCAGCGACTTCCCAGGTCGACCGGGGCCTTGGCATGGATGGCAGCGTTGGCGAACGCGCGCACGTCCATGTTCATAGAGACGGCGAAGCTCTCGATAAAGCTACCGCAACCCGACGAGCAGGCCTCGTTGAGCATGATGTGCTCGATAACGCCGTCCTTGACGCGCAGGCACTTCATGTCCTGGCCGCCGATGTCCAGAATGAACTCGACGCCGGGCAGGAACGCCTTGGCGCCGCGCAGGTGTGCGACAGTCTCGATCTCACCGGAGTCGGCCTTGAGGGCCTCGATGAGCAGTGCCTCGCCGTAGCCCGTGGTAGTCACGTGGCCGATGGTGCAGCCGGCGGGAATGTGGTTGTAGAAATCGGCCATGATGACCTTGGCCGTGCCTAGGATGTCGCCGTTGTTGTTGCCGTACCAGGTGTGCAGCAGCTGACCGTCCTCGCCCACGAGTGCAGCCTTCATGGTGGTGGAGCCGGCGTCGATGCCGATGAACACGCGTCCGGTGTAGCCTTCGAGCTTGCCCTTGGGGACGACCTCGGTGTCGTGGCGGGTCTTGAACTCGGCAAAGTCCTCGTCGGTGGCAAAGAGCGGATCCAGACGCTCGACCTCGGCACCCTGCGTGTCACCCAGGGCATCGATGGCCCCGATGAGCTGCGGGAACGTGCTGAGCTTGTTGGACTCGTGCGCCATGGCGGCGCCGCTCGCCACAAACAGGTGAGCGTTTTGGGGCACGATACGGTGCTCCTCGTCCAGATTGAGCGTGAGGTAGAAGCGGTGGCGCAGCTCGGAGAGATACTGCAGCGGGCCGCCCAGGAAGGCGACGTTGCCGCGGATGGGACGGCCGCACGCCAGGCCCGAGATGGTCTGGGTCACGACAGCCTGGAAGATGGAGGCGGCCACGTCCTCGGGGCGGGCGCCCTCGTTGAGCAGCGGCTGCACGTCGGTCTTGGCAAAAACGCCGCAGCGGCTGGCGATGGGATAGATGGTGGTGGCGTTGGCCGCGAGCTCGTTGAGGCCGCTGGCGTCGGTGTGGAGCAGGGTTGCCATCTGGTCGATGAACGCACCCGTGCCGCCGGCGCAGGTGCCGTTCATGCGCTGCTCGATGCCGTTATCGAAGTAGATGATCTTGGCGTCCTCGCCGCCCAGCTCGATAGCGACATCGGTGGCCGGGATGAGGGTCTCGACGGCACGCTTACTGGCGATGACCTCCTGGACAAACTCCAGGTCGAGCCACTGGGACAGCAGAAGGCCGCCCGAGCCGGTGATGGCGCAGGTCATCTGGGCCGTCGGCAGCACGGTCGCAGCGCCCTCGAACAGGTCGCGGGCGCAGGCACGGACGTCGGTGTGGTGGCGCTGGTACTTGGCGTAGACGATCTGGTTGTCGTCGTTGAGCACGGCAAGTTTAACGGTGGTGGAGCCCACGTCGATGCCCAGGTGCAGGTTGCCGCGAGCGTTCTCGGGGTTGAAGATCGCGCCTTCGGGGGCGCTGTCTCTTATACACATCTCCGAGCCCACGAGACCG